>JADGHD010000436.1 GCA_019689615.1 Frankia sp.
CCAGGCCGCCCTCGCCCGCCCACCCGCCATCCCGCCGCCCTCTCGGCCATCGGCCGGCGCGCGGGTGACTCCCGGCGGGGCACCGGCCACCCGCCGTGGCGCCGCTACGCTGGTCCGGTGGCGCACGAGCCTCCCACCGCAGCCGAGCCATCGGCGTCCTCCCCGCCGCCGGTGCGGTTCCCAGCGGCCGGCCGGCGCCCCGTCCCGGCGCGCCGCCGCCGGGACCGGCGCGGCCGCGGCATGCGCGGCACCCTCTTCCCGACCGACGTGCCGGCCTACTCCACCCGCAGCGAGCGGTTCGACGACCTCGTCCTGGACGCGGTGGAGCACCTCGAGCAGCGCTGGTCCGACCAGCTCGCCGGGGTGGAGTTCGCCGTCGAGGACGTGCCACCGGTCGGGGTGTCCGACGACGTGGTCCCGCTGGCGCTCTACCAGCCCGCCACGGGCCGCGGCCGGGGGGCGACCCCGCGGCGGATCGTGGTCTACCGCCGCCCGCTGGAGGCGCGGGCCGTCGACACCGAGGACCTCGCGGAGCTGGTGCTCGACGCGATCATCCACGAGGTCGCCGACATGCTCGGCGTCGACCCGGCCGTGATCGACCCGGAGGGCCACGGCTGGGGAGACGACGACTGACCGACGACGACTGACCATCGCCCGCCCGGCCGCCCCAGCGGGCCGCGGCGACCGGTCATCACGGCCTCCTACGATGACGGGCGTGGCCCCGGCTCCGTGAGGGCCACGGCAGCGACACGGCCGCGGCGAGCAGCGGGGAGACAGGCCACGATGAGCGCAGACGCCCACCGGGCGCCCGGCGGGGCGGCCCGTCCGGCCGCCGTCAGCCCAGCCGACGGCGGCGGCACCCTCACCGCCGCCCGCCAGCCGTCCCCGGTGGTGCCGGCGGCCCCCGCGGCGCCCGCCCGCGTCCTGCCGCTGTACGGGCGGGTCCAGCACTACGCCTGGGGCTCCAGGGACGCGATCTACGACCTGCTCGGCGAGCCGCCGACCGGCGAGCCCGCGGCCGAGCTGTGGCTGGGGACCCACCCGCTCGCCCCGGCCGAGGTCGACGACGCCGGGCGGCGCCGGCCGGCGGCGCAGCTGCTCGGCGAGCTGCCGTTCCTGCTGAAGGTGCTGGCGGCGGACAAGGCGCTGTCGCTGCAGGTCCACCCGGACCGGGCGCAGGCACGGGCCGGGTTCGACGCCGAGGAGCTGGCGCGGGTCCCGCGGGACGCGCCGGCCCGCCGCTACCGGGACCCGAACCACAAGCCGGAGCTGATCGTCGCGCTGACCCCGTTCCGGGCGCTGGCCGGCATCCGGGAGCCGCGCCGCACGCTCGCGATCGTCGAGGCGTTCGGCGTGCCGGAGCTCACGGCGGCGTTCCGGCCGCTGGCCGCCGACCCGGCACGAGGGGCGGCCAAGGTGCTGCGGTCCCTGCTCACGCTGCCCCGGGACCGGGGCCGGGCGCTGGCCGGCGAGGTGACCCGGGCCGCGTCCATCGTGGCAGCCCGGCTGGGTGCCGGCGCACGGGCCGCGGGGGGCGGCGACGCCGACGTGGCCGGGGCGGCCGATCTGGTCGGGCTGCTGGCCGAGGCGCACCCGGGCGACGTCGGGATCGCGGCGGCGCTGCTGCTCAACGACGTGACGCTGCGCCCGGGCGACGGCCTGTTCCAGCCGGCCCGGCTGCTGCACGCCTACGTGCACGGCGTCGGCATCGAGATCATGGCGACGTCGGACAACGTGCTGCGCGGCGGGCTCACGCCCAAGCACATCGACGTGGACGAGCTGCTGCGGGTGCTCGACCCGACGCCGTCCGGCGCCCCGGTGCTCACCGCCCAGCCGGTGCGGACCGGCCCTGGCGGGGTGGTCCGCTACTGGCCGGTCCCGGTCGACGACTTCGTGCTCGCCGAGGCGATCTGCGTCGGCGGCGAGGTCACGCTGCACCGCCCGGCCGTCCTGCTGGCCGTCGACGGTGCCGTCGAGGTCAGCGTCGCCGACCAGGACGGCGAGGCGCCGGCGTGCCCCCTGGCCCGCGGCCAGGCCGCCGTGCTCACCGCGCCGACGACCGTCACCCTGCGTGGCGCCGGCCGGGTCTTCGCCGCCCGCCCGGGCCGCTGACCCGCGGTGCCGCCGGGCGACGCCCGATCGCGACGGACGACGGCCCCGACGCCACGACCGCCCCGCCCGAGGCACCGCCGTGGCACCAACTCCGGGCGGCCCAGCGGGGCCCCTTGACGAGACGCCCGTCAGCCCCGCTGGGCCGCCCTTAGTCCGCGCTACCGGCCGCCGGCCGGGCCGCCACCGCCCCGACCCGGGCCGGCGCCTCCCTGGCCGCCCTGACCACCCTGGCCGCCTTGCCCGCCCTGGCCGACCTGGCCCGGTCCGCCGGGCACCTGCGGCAGGCCGGGCAACGGGTTGATGCCGGGCTGGCCGGTGGTCGGGTCGATGGTGGGAGTGCCCGTCGGCGGGGGCGGGGTGTTCTGCAGGCCGCCCTTGGTGCCCCTGGCCACGGCCGGGTCGGCCGAGGGCAGCGGCACGACCGGCACTCCGTCCAGCGCGGCCCGCAGCGTCCGGCTGAAGATCAGCGCCGGCAGGTCACCGCCGTAGACCCTGGGCCAGGTCCGGCCGTCGGCGGTGATGTTGACCAGCGGGTTGCCGTGGTCGCCTGCCGGGTCGCCGATGGCCACCGCGGCGGCCATCTGCGGGGTGTAGCCGATGAACCAGGCGCTGGCGAAGCCGTCGTTCGTGCCGGTCTTGCCGGCGACCGGACGGCCGATCCTGGCGTTGCCGCCGGTGCCGTTGGTGATCACCCCGGCCAGCACGCTGGTCACGGTGTCGGCGATGCCCTCGTCGAGGACCCGCTCGCACTGCGGCGCCGGGGCGATGTCGACCTTCTCCTTCGACGAGTCGATGGCCGACGTGATGTAGCGCGGAGTGCACTTGATGCCGCCGGCGGCGAGAGTGGCGTACGCGTTGGCCATGTGCAGCGGCGACATCGGCAGCTGGCCGATGGTCAGGCCGCCAAGCGTCGGGCCCGCGTCCTTGAGGTCCTCGGCGGGGATCCCGAGCCGCTCCGCCATGCTGGCGACGGTCATGACGCCGACCTTCTCCAGCAGCTGGATGTAGTAGGTGTTCACCGACAGCCAGGTCCCGGTGTTCATGTCGTAGACGCCGGCCTCGGCGGGGTCGGAGTTCTGGTAGCCGTGCCGGCATTGACGGGCTTCCGGGCCCCGGTCGATCGGGAAGGCGTCCATGTTCTCGTAGCAGTACGGCGAGTAGAACGCCGTGGACAGCCCGTAGCCCTCCTCGAGCGCGGCGGCGAGCGTGAACGTCTTGAACGTCGAACCCGGCTGGAACGTCACCTTGGTCGGCAGGGCGATCTTCGTCTGGTTGCGCGCCGGGTCGTCGCCGAACTCGCGGTTGACGGCCATCGCGAGGATGTTGCCGGTTCCGGGCTGGATCACGACCTCGACCGCCGCGGCCCGGTTGTCCAGGCCCATGGTTGCGTTGACCGCCTCCTGGGCGGCGGCCTGGACCTTCATGTCGAGGGTGGTGTGGATCTCCAGTCCGCCCTCGTAGACCCGGCGGGCGCGCTCCTCCGGCGTGGAGCCGAGCGCCGGGTCGTTGAGCAGCTGGGTGCGGACGAAGTCGCAGAAGAAGGGCGCGATCTCGGTCTGGCAGGAGTCGACCGACTCGTCGTCGGTGACGTTGAGGGCGAGCGGGAGCTGCTTGGTCGCCGCCGCCTGGGTCTCGGTGATGTAGCCCTCGGCCGCCATCCGGTCGAGGACGACGTTGCGCCGCTCCAGGGCGGCATCGGGCGCCTGCGTCGGGTCGTACCGCGACGGGCTCTGCACCAGGCCGGCGAGCAGCGCGGCCTGCTCGAGGGTGAGGTCGGAGACGTCGACGCCGAAGTAGTGCTGGGCGGCCGTGCCGACGCCGTAGACGCCGCTGCCGAAGTAGGAGATGTTCAGGTAACGGGTGAGGATCTCGTCCTTGGACAGCTTCTTCTCCAGCTCGAGCGCGTACCGCAGCTCCTGCAGCTTGCGCTCGACGGAGGTGTCGACGGCGGCCTGGCGCTCCTCGGGCGTGCGGGCGTTCTGCAGCAGCACGTTCTTCACGTACTGCTGGGTGATCGTCGAACCGCCCTCCCGGACGTCGCCGGCCTCGCTGTTGCGCATGAGCGCGCGCGCGACGCCCTTGAGGTCGACGCCGTTGTGCTCGTAGAACCGGGCGTCCTCGATCGCGACGATGGCGTCACGCATGACCTTCGGGATCTCGCTGCCGTCGACGACGGTGCGGTTCTGCTCGCCGCGCAGCGTGGCGATCACCGTGCCGTCGCTGGCCAGGATCCGGGAGCTCTGCGGCAGCGGCGGGGTGATCAGGTCGGCCGGCAGGTCCAGGTAGTGGTCGGCCGATGCCTTCGCGAACAGCCCGGCGCCGGCCGCGAACGGCAGCGCGATCAGCGCGATCACCAGGCCCATCGCGACGGCGAGAACGCCGGCACGCATGGCGAAGGCCTTCCGGCCGAGCGGGCGGGGTGCCTGTACCGGTCCCGGCAGGTCGAGCGGGGACGCGCCGCGGCCCCCATCGCCCCCCGCACCACCGCCGCCGCGGCCGCCAC
>JADGHD010000437.1 GCA_019689615.1 Frankia sp.
GCCGACTCGTGGTCGTAGATGACGATCTCGGTCGCCTCGCCCTGGGCCTCCAGCAGGATCCCGCGCAGCCGGCGGCGGTAGGACTCGTACGAGGTGAACGGGGCGAGGACACCGACCCGGCCGACCCCCTTGCGGGCCCGCGCGATCGCCGTCTCCTTCGGCACGTACCCGAGCGCGTCGATGGCGTCGAGCACGCGCTGCCGGGTGGCCGGGTTGACCCGGTGCGGGCGGTTGAGGGTGTGCGACACCGTCGAGATGCTCACCCCGGCCAGGCCCGCGACGTCGTAGATGGTCGCGTGCTCACCGGGCACCCTCGTCGCTCCTCCCTGTGCCCGCCGGGCCCGGCGCGCCCGGCCCTCGCGTGGCCGGGCCGTGCGCCCGCCGAGGGCACGTCCAGTTGCGATCTGTCTCGTCTGTATCGGTATCACGCCCGCGCCCCACCGTGCGGCGTCGGCGCGACAGGTCATTCGACCCCACCTGCCCCGGAACCGTCAAGAACTTTCGCGAAAGCACTTCGCTTCTCCCCCTGCCCTGGTGGGGCTGTAAAAGTGCTTTACGCCAACCTCTTGACGAGGGTGCGGCGGAGGGCGTTTCGTATCCGTCCAACACAAACAGCCGCCAGGCACCGGGCGGCCGCGGCGCGCGCCACCGGGCAGCCGGCGCTCGGGCTGAGCAGGAGGAGACGTGTCCGGACCCAGAGGTTGGTTACGTGGGTGGGGCCGCTGGCGCCTTCGCGCGTCGGCGGCGGCGGTCGCGCTGGTCGCCGCGCTGGCGGCCTGCTCGGGAGGTGGTGACGGCTCGTCCGGCGGCCCGGCGGCTGGCGACACGCTGACGATCGCCTACTCCTCGGTGCCGCAGACGCTCGACCCGGCGAAGACGGTGCAGAACAACTCGCTGTACCAGGCGCTGGCCTACGAGCCGCTGATCATCCGCCGCTCCGACGGCTCGCTGGCCCCGGGCCTGGCCGAGTCGTGGCGCTACCTCACCGACGACAACACCCAGTTCGAGCTGAAGCTGCGGCCCGGCGTGACGTTCGCCGACGGCTCCGAGCTGACCGCCGACGTCGTCGTCGACCACTTCGAGTACGTCCTGGCCAGTGGCGGGCAGTACGCGCCGCTGCTCGCCGGGCACACCTTCGCCGCGACCGACCCGCTGACGGTGGTCATCACGGCGCCAGCGCCGAACCCGGACCTGCCGGGGCTGCTCACCCAGGACAACGTCATCGGCGGCGTGATCAGCCCGGTCGGGCTGGCGAGCCCGGACAAGCTGGGCACCGAGACCCACGGCGCCGGCCGTTACGTGCTCGACCCGGCCCAGACCGTCAGCGGTGACCACTACACGTTCGTGCGCAACCCGAAGTTCTACGACCCGTCGGTCGTGTACTGGGACAAGGTCGTGGTCCGGGCGATCACGAGCCCGCAGGCGACGCTCAACGCGATGAAGACCGGACAGGTCCAGTTCGCGGTCGGCGACGTGGCCACGATCGCCGCGGCCCGCCAGGCCGGACTGACCGTCACCAGCACTCCGCTGCTGTGGATCGGGCTCACCCTGGCCGACCGCGACGGGACGATGGCCCCGCCGCTGGCCGACATGCGGGTGCGCCAGGCGCTGAACTACGCCACCGACCGGCAGGCCATCGCCTCCGCCCTGTTCCCCGACGAGGGGCGGGCGACCTCGCAGCTCACCGTGCCCGGCGGCTACGGCTACGACGCCGAGCTCGACGACTTCTACCCCTACCGGCCAGCGCTGGCGCGGGATCTGCTCGCCCAGGCCGGCTACCCGGACGGCTTCGACCTGCCAATCGTCACCCCGCAGTTCCAGTCGCTGAACCTGGTCGCCCAGGCCCTCGCCCAGCAGTGGGAGGAGATCGGCGTCCGGCTGCAGATCACCGACCGGGCGAACTCCAACGAGTACTTCTCCGAGGCCTTCGAGCCGAAGTACCCGGCGTTCATGACCGCCTTCGGCCAGCAGCCGATCTGGACCGAGGGGCCGTCGCTGTTCCTGCCCTCGGCGCTGTTCAACCCGTTCCACACCGAGAACCCGCAGTTGCAGGCGCTCTACGACGAGGCGGCGCGGGCGACCGGCGACGCCAAGGAGGAGGCGGACCGGCGGGTGAAGGCCTGGCTGGTCGAGCAGGCGTGGTTCGTCCCGGTGCTCACCGTCGGCCTGCCGTACTACGCGACCAGCGACGTCACCGGCACGTCGGTCTCGCCACGGGCGCCGCTCGCCTCCGTCTTCGAGGTCCGGCCCGCCGCCTAGCAGGCCACCGTGACCCCCGCCGCCGCCCCCCCCGCGGGCCGGGCGGCGGCGGGCGGCGCGGGCGGCCCGCCGGCGGGCGGGGCGGTCAGAAGACGGTCACACAGCAGAAGGGAGGCGACGATGGTGCGGGCGACCGCCCGATGGCTTGGCTCATCGGTCGTGCTGCTGTTCCTGGTGAGCGTGCTCACCTTCGTGCTCAGCGCACTGGCGCCGGGCGACGCGGCCAAGGCGATGCTGTCCGGGCAGACGACCAGCTACACCGACGAGCAGTACCAGGCGCTGCGGCACGAGCTCGGGATCGACGAGCCGCTGCCGGTGCAGTACTGGAACTGGCTCAACCGGCTGCTGCACGGCAGCCTCGGCACCGACCTGTTCAGCGGCCAGCCGATCACCCAGGCGCTCGGCGAGCGGCTCGGCGCCAGCCTGTCGGTGATCATCGGCACGGTGATCGTGTCCGCGGTCGTCGGGATCAGCTTCGGCGTGTACAGCGCCGTGCGCGGCGGGCTGGCGGGCCGGCTGGTCGACGGGCTGTCCCTGCTGGGCCTGGCGGCGCCGAACTTCTGGCTGTCGCTCGTGCTGGTGGAGCTGTTCGCCGTCCAGCTCACGATCTTCCCGGCGACCGGGTACGTGCCGTTCGGCGAGGACCCGCTCGAGTGGCTGCGCGGGCTGGTGCTGCCGGTGCTCGCGCTGTCGGCCGGCGGCTCGGCGTTCATCGCCCGCCAGACCCGCGACGCGATGGCCGACGTGCTGTCCCGGGACTTCGTGGTGGCGCTGCGGGCGCACGGCCTGCCGCTGCGCTCGGTCGTGGGCAAGCACGCCCTGCGCAACGCCGCGATCCCGGTGGTGACGCTGCTGGGCCTGATGTTCGTCAGCCTGCTCGGCGGGACCGTGCTGATCGAGGGAGTGTTCGCGATCCCCGGGCTCGGCCAGCAGGCGGTCACCGCCAGCGGCACCCACAACCTGCCGATGATCGAAGGGGTGGCGTTCACGTTCACGGTCATCGTCGTCGTGGTGAACCTGCTGGTTGACCTCTCCTACCGCTGGCTCAACCCCACGGTGCGTGCGTCATGACCGGGATCGTGCCGGTCACCAGCAAGGGCCGGACCGCCGCGCCGACCGGCCCCGCCGCTACGGGCCAGCCCGCCGGCACCGCCTTGCCCGACGCCGTCCCGGCGGGCGCCGCCCTCCCCGAGGCCGCCGCGGCCCCCGGCCCGGTCGGCGGGCGGCCGCGCCGGCGCGGGCCGCGGCGCGTCGCCGCCGCGCTCACCCGCCACCCGGTCGGCGCCGTGGCCGGGCTCTACCTGGCCGTGCTCGTCGCGGTGGCCGCCGCAGCCCCGCTGATCGCCCCGTACGACCCGGACCAGCAGGACCTCGCGGCGGCGCTGAGCGGCCCGTCCGGCGAGCACTGGCTGGGCACCGACCGGCTCGGCCGGGACATCCTCACCCGCCTGCTGTTCGGCGCCCGGGTCACGCTGCTCGACGTCGCCATCGCCACCGGCGTGTTCCTGGCGATCGGGGTGCCGCTCGGCGTGGCCGCCGGGTACCGCGGCCGCCTGCTCGACCGGTTCGTCGTGCGCTTCGCCGACCTGCTGCTCGCCGTCCCGGCGATCGTCGTCCTGCTGATGGTCGTCGCCGTGTTCCCCGGCAACGACGTGGCGACGATGATCGCGCTGGGCGTCATCGGCTGCCCGAGCCTGCTGCGGATCGTGCGCGGCTCCACCCTCGCGATCCGCGACGAGCTGTACGTGCGGGCCGCCCGGCTGTCCGGCCTGCGCGGCGGCGCCGTCGTGCGCCGGCACGTCCTGCCCCGGATCGCCGGCCCGATCATCGTGCAGACCGCGCTGTTCTGCTCCACCGCGCTGCTCGCCGAGAGCGGCCTGTCCTTCCTCGGCCTGACCAGGCCGGACACCCGCGGCCCGAGCTGGGGGAACCTGGTCGCCGAGGCGTCGGGCGCGATGAGCCGCAGCTCCTGGCTGCTCGTCCCGACCGGCGGCGCGCTCATGCTGACCGTGGTCGCCTTCGGCCTGGTCGGCGACGCCGTCCGGGACGCCACCATGGGCCGCGCGGCCGAGCCCACGCCCCTGCTGCGCCGCCGCTCCCGCCGGGCCAGGGCCAGGGCCGCGGCGGGCCCGGCGCCGGCGCAGCCCCCGGCGCCCGAGCCGACGGCGCAGGGGCCGGCCGAGCCGCCCGTGCTGCGGGTGCGCGGGCTGTCCGTGGCGATCGGCGGCACGCCCGTGCTCACCGACGTCGCGTTCGACGTCGCGGCCGGCGAGGCGGTCGGGATCGTGGGGGAGTCGGGCTGTGGCAAGAGCCTGACCGCCAAGGCGGTGCTCGGCCTGCTCCCGGCCGG
>JADGHD010000438.1 GCA_019689615.1 Frankia sp.
GCCGACGATGTACGTGGGCGGTGTCCTGAGCGGGTTGTCCATTCCGCATTACAGAATCCACTGTTCTGCCTGCGGTGACCAGCGTGACCATCGGCGCATGACGCAGGCACCTGTTCGACTCCACGCAGTCGCGGCCCCCGGCCAGCCTGACGTGACTCCCGCACTCGAGGAGCTCTACCGCGGATTCGAGCAGGAGCTGCTCGTGCCGCTGTGGACCGAGATCGGCGACCTGATGCCCGCGAACCCGCACAGCCGCGCGGTCCCGCACCTGTGGAAGTGGGACAACCTGGTTCGCCTGGCCGAGCAGGCCGGCCGCATCGTGCCGGTCGGCCGGGGCGGGGAGCGCCGCGCGATCGCGCTGGCGAACCCGAGCCTGGCCGGGCGCCCCTTCGCCACCCCCACGCTGTGGGCGGCCATCCAGTACCTCATGCCCGGCGAGGACGCCCCCGAGCACCGCCACAGCCAGCACGCCTTCCGGTTCGTCGTCGAGGGCTCCGGCGTGTGGACGGTCGTCGGCGGGGACGCCGTGCCGATGAGCCGAGGCGACTTCCTGCCGCAGGCGGGGTGGAACTGGCACGCGCACCACAACGCCACCGACAGGCCGATGGCGTGGATCGACGGTCTCGACATCCCGTTCCAGTACACGAACGAGGCGCAGTTCTTCGAGTTCGGTCGCGACGAGATCACCGAGGCCGAACGGATCACACCGACGCTGTCCCGCTCGGAGCGGCTGTGGGCGCATCCGGGGCTGCGGCCCCTCGGTGTGCGGCACGTGACGCCTGGGAGCCCGCTGCTGGCCTACAAGTGGGAGCACACCAACCGCGCCCTGACCGACCAGCTGGAGCTGGAGAAGCAGGGGTACGCCGGCACGGTGGAGCCGGGCCACGCAGCGGTCCGCTTCTCCAACCCGCACGACGGGTCCGACGTGCTGCCCACGATCCGTGCCGAGTTCCACCGCATCACCGGCGAGACCGCCCCGGTGCGCGAGACCGGCTCCTCGGTCTTCCAGGTCTTCGACGGCTCCGGCACCGTCACCGTCGGTGACAAGACCTGGACCGTCACCCGCGGGGACCTGTTCGTCGTGCCGTCGTGGGAGCCGTTCTCGGCGCGCTCGGAGGCCGGCGCGACCGACTCCGCCGCGGGCGCCCTCGACCTGTTCCGTTTCTCCGACGCCCCGATCTTCGAGGCGCTCAAGCTCAACCGGTTCCAGAAGGACGCCTGATGACCAAGCTCGCCACCATTCGCCTCGACGGCGGCACCCGCGCCGTGGCCCTCATCGACGGAAGGCACGCCGACCTCGGCTTCACCGACCTCGGCGCCTACCTCGCCGCCGGGTCGCCCGCGGTGCCGACCGACGCGACGACGTACGACATCGAGAGCGCCGACTTCGCGCCCGTCGTGCCGAACCCGAGCAAGGTGATCTGCGTCGGGCACAACTACAAGAACCACATCCGGGAGATGGGTCGCGACCTGCCGACGTACCCGACCCTCTTTCCCAAGTTCGCCGAGACGCTGCTCGGAGCCAACGACGACATCGAGAAGCCAGCCGAAACCGACGCCCTGGACTGGGAAGTCGAGCTGTGCGTCGTCATCGGCAAGGAGGTCCGCCGTGCGACGGGCGACGAGGCCGCCGCCGCGATCGCCGGCTTCACCGTCATGAACGACATCTCCGTGCGCGACTGGCAGTTCCGCACGATCGAGTGGACCCAGGGCAAGATCTGGGAGGCCACCACCCCTGTCGGCCCGTATGTCGTCACGACCGACGAGGTCGGGGGGATCGCGCCCGCGCTGAAGGTCTCCACGACCGTGGACGGCACGGTGATGCAGGAGGACACCACCGGCGACCTGCTCTTCACGCCGGCGTTCCTGGTCGAGTACATCTCCACGATGATCACCCTCAGGCCCGGCGACCTCATCGCCACCGGCACGCCGGCCGGCGTCGGCCACGCCCGCGACCCCAAGGTCTACCTCCACGGCGGCGAGCAGGTCGTCACCTCGATCGAGGGTCTCGGCGAGTGCGTCAACACGATCGTGAAGGCCTGACGATGTCGCGCTCTCTCGAGGACGCGCGCGCCTGGGCCGCGCTCGGCAACGAGCTCGTCCTCAGGGCGGTCGCCGGAATGACCGACGACGACCTCCGGGCGCCGTCCACGCTGCCCGGCTGGTCGGTCGGCAACCTCGTCGCCCACCTCGCCGCCAACGGCGACGCACTGCTCAACCTGGTCACCTGGGCGAGGACCGGCGTCGAGACGCCGATGTACGCCTCGCCCGAGGACCGCGCCCAGGGGATCGCGAAGGGCGACACCCTGACGGCCGCCGAGGCACTCGCGTGGCTGGAGTCGTCGATCGCGAACCTGGCCGCGGGCTTCGACTCGCTGTCGGGCGAGCAGTGGTCCAGCGAGGTCGTCACCGCGCAGGGTCGCACCGTGCCGGCGACCGAGCTCCCCTGGATGCGCTCACGCGAAAGCCTGATCCACGCGGTCGACCTGGGCCGGGGCGTCGCGTTCGCCGATCTTCCGGAGGGCTTCCTCGACGCGCTCATCGCCGAGATCTCCGCCAGGCGCGGCCTGACCGAGCTGCCTGGCGGCCCCACGCCCGAGGTCGCGGCCTGGCTGGCCGGCCGCGCCCACTCCCTGGTCTGCGCTCCGGCGCTCGGCGCCTGGCTCTGAGAGGAAGGTCGTCATGACGAACCCGGATGCGATCGTCGTCGGCGGCGGCATCGGCGGTCTCTCCGCCGCCTTCGCTCTGAGCCGTGAAGGCCTGACGGTCCGGCTCCTCGAGCGCCAGGCCGAGTTCGGCGAGGTCGGTGCCGGCATGCAGCTGGCACCCAACTGCACCAGGATCCTCGACGAGTACGGCCTGCTGGACGAGGTGAAGAGCCTCGGCGTGCTGCCCGACGACATGCTGATGTTCGACGGCGTCGGCACCGACCGCGCCGGCGAGGAGATCACCCGCCTGGACCTGCGCGACCTCGAGAAGCGCTACGGCTATCCATACCTCGTGATCCACCGCACCGACCTGCATGCGACCTTCCTGCGTGCGTGCCAGCGGGCCGGCGTCGAGCTGGTCAACGGCGCGAAGGCGGTCGACTACACCTCCACCGCCGACTCGGCCACTGTCACGCTCGAAGACGGGATCCAGCACACCGCTCCGGTCGTCATCGCCGCCGAGGGCATCCACTCCCCGGCCCGGGCGAAGTTCGTCGGCGACGCGCCCGTCTCCTCGTCGTACGTCGCCTACCGCGGCGTCATCCCGATCGGGGACGCCCGCGCGAACAACATTCATGAGAAAGCGGTCGTGCTGTATCTGGGCAACAACTGCCACTTCGTGCAGTACGGTCTGCGCGGCGGGGAGATGTTCAACCAGGTCGCCGTCTTCGAGTCCCCGAAGGCCCTCGCCGGGCAGGAGGACTGGGGCACCCCCGACGAGCTCGACGCCGCCTTCGCCGACACCGTCGGCGACGTGCGGGACGGTCTGAAGTTCATGTGGCGCGACCGCTGGTGGCGCATGTACGACCGCGAGTCGATCCCGAACTGGATCTTCGGCCGCGTGGCCCTGCTCGGCGACTCCGCTCACGCCCCGCTGCAGTACCTCGCTCAGGGGGCGATCATGGCGATCGAGGACGGCTGGGCGCTGGCGAAGCACGTCACGCGCAACCGCTCCGGCTCCGGCGAGATCGACTGGGACCCGGCCCTGGCCGCCTACAGCGCCGTCCGCACGCAACACACGGCTCGCGTCCTCGCGACCTCGCGCGAATGGGGCAACCTGTGGCACCTCGCCGGCGAGAAGCGCGAGCAGCGCAACGCGATCCTGAAGGCGCGCGACGTCTACGACTACTCGTTCGTTGACTGGCTCTATGGCCCGACCGCGCTGTTCCCGGAGGACGAGGCCGAGATGTTCACCCCGATCCCCCTCGATTCGGTCAAGGTCAATGCCGCTTAGCCTGGGTGAGCCTCATCAGGCCCTCACCGGTCAGGACGACGCTGGGCGTCAGCTCCCATCGCTCTCCGGGGCGGTGGGTTCGTCCCGCAGGATGGTCGCGAGCAGCGTGCGGGCCAGCCAGTCCTGGTAGTCGGCGCGGCTCCAGCCGCGCTGGCGCAGCATGCTGTCGACGGCCGGCGAGATGAGCATCCACACCACGTCGCGGGCCGCCTCCACGGACAGGTCGTCCCGGAGCAGGCCGCGACTCGACCAGTGGCGGACCGCAGCCGTCGCCCCCAGCAGCCGTTCCTGGTCGATCGTCGCGGCGAACGCCTCCAGCTCGGGGTCGCCGCCGCGGGCGTGGAGCACGACGTCCAGCAGCCGGCCGGTGCGGTCGGCCACGCCGGCGGCGACAGCCCGGCGTTCACCCACCGCCTGGTCGACCATCTCGCCGCGATGCTGCCCGACGCCCGCACCACCGTCGTGCCGGGCCACAACCACCTGCTGCCGCTGACCGCCCCCGCCGCGCTGGCCACGCTGCTGCGCGACCGGACCCCCACCCCCTGACGGCCGACGACGGACGGCGGCGCGGGCTCGCTCGGCCCTGAACCGGTGACCGGGCCCGCGCCGCCGATCTCGTCCCCTCGGGACCGTCAGCCGCTGGACTGGTAGAGCC
>JADGHD010000439.1 GCA_019689615.1 Frankia sp.
AATCCGCGGCCCCTCCCCCCGGCTTCGCGGGGGGGGGGCGGGGGCCGGCCCCCCCCCCCCCCCGGGCCCACGGTGCTCTTCGGCCGCCTCGGCGGCTGGCGGGTCAGCCGCCGGGCACGGTCAGTCCTCCGGGACCGGCGGGTGCCAGAAGTTCTCGAAGACCAGGCAGGTCACGAAGAACACGGTCATCACGAAGCCCACCAGTACCAGCCAGACGCCGAACGCGAAACCCATCATGGTCACGGTCGCGCTGCTCGCGATGAAGAACGGGTAGTAGCTGCCCGGGGTGAAGTGCCCGAGCTCGCCGGCCCCGTCCGCGATCTCCGCGTCCGGCAGGTCCTGCGGGCGCATGCCGATCCGCTTGCCGGTGAACAGCAGGTAGGAGCCCACCAGCAGGCCCATGCCGGCGGTCAGCGCCAGCGCCGCCGTGCCCGTCGGGTCCTTGGAGAAGACCCAGTAGATCACCGCGACGCCGGCGGCGAACACCCCGACCGTGTTGAAGACGATCGCCTCGATCCTCATGCCACGACCGCCCTTATCTGCTCAGTTCCGGAGTGGCGTGCTGCTTGCGCTCCAGCCGGCCGATGATGGCTGGATAGTGCATGTCGAAGGCCGGGCGCTCGGAGCGGATCCGCGGCAGGAACAGGAAGTTGTGCTGCGGCGGCGGGCAGGAGGTCGCCCACTCCAGCGAGTTCCCGAATCCCCACGGGTCGTCGACCTTCACGACGCGGCCCTTCTTGTACGACACCCACAGGTTGTACAGGAACGGCAGCGTCGAGAGCGCGGTGAGCATGCCACCGGCGGTCGAGATCGTGTTCAGGGTGGTGAAGCCGTCGCTCGGCGCGTAGTCGGCGTAGCGCCGCGGCATGCCCTGCGTGCCCAGCCAGTGCTGCACCAGGAACGTCACGTGGAAGCCGAAGAAGAGCGACCAGAAGTGGAACTTGCCCAGCCGCTCGTCCATCATCCGCCCGGTGACCTTGGGGAACCAGAAGTACACCCCGGCGAAGCCGGCGAACATCAGGCCGGCGACCACGTAGTGGAAGTGGCCGACCACGAAGTAGCTGTCGCTGACGTGGAAGTCGATCGGCGGGCTGGCCAGCAGCACGCCGGTGAGGCCGCCGAACAGGAACGTCACCAGGAAGCCGATGGCGAACAGCATCGGCGTCTCGAAGGTGATCGACCCCCGCCACATCGTCCCGATCCAGTTGAAGAACTTGACCCCGGTGGGCACCGCGATCAGGAACGACAGGAAGGCGAAGAACGGCAGCAGCACCGCGCCGGTGACGAACATGTGGTGCGCCCACACCGAGATCGACAGCGCGCCGATGCCGATGGTGGCGAACACCAGGCCCTTGTAGCCGAACAGCGGCTTGCGGGAGAAGACCGGGATGACCTCGGTCAGGATGCCGAAGAACGGCAGGGCGATGATGTAGACCTCGGGGTGCCCGAAGAACCAGAACAGGTGCTGCCAGAGCAGCGCGCCCCCGTTGCTGGCGTCGAAGATGTGCGACCCGAACCGGCGGTCGGACTCCAGCGCCAGCAGCGCCGCCGCCAGCGGCGGGAACGCGATCAGCACCAGGATCGACGTCACCAGGAAGTTCCAGGTGAAGATCGGCATCCGGAACATGGTCATGCCGGGCGCCCGCAGGCACAGGATGGTCGTGATCATGTTCACGGCGCCGAGGATGGTGCCCATACCGGACACCGACAGGCCCAGCACCCACAGGTCGGAGCCGACACCCGGCGAGTAGTCGACGCTGCTGAGCGGGGTGTAGGCGAACCAGCCGAACGAGGCGGCGCCGTCCGGCGTCAGGAAGCCGGCCATGACGGTCAGGCTGCCGAACAGGAACAGCCAGTACGACAGCGCGTTGAGCCGGGGGAAGGCCACGTCCGGCGCGCCGATCTGCAGCGGGATGAGGTAGTTCGCGAACGCGAACGCGAGCGGCGTCGCGAACATCAGCAGCATCAGCGTGCCGTGCATGGTGAACAGCTGGTTGTACTGCTCGTTGCCCATGATCTGCAGGCCAGGGCGAGCGAGCTCGGTTCGCATCAACATCGCGAGGACGCCGGCGACCGCGAAGAACGCGAGCGACGTCATGAAGTACATGATCGCGATGTCCTTGTGGGACGTCGTCCGCAGGTAGCCCAGCAGGCTCCTGATCGCCTTGGGAGGCGCATCGTCGCCCGCCGCCGGGCTGTGCTGCCCGTGCGTCGGGGTGTGCACTTCGGTCACTGTCCGCTCCCCGTGGTGGTGCCACCGCCGGTGGAGGCGAGCTCCGCGGTCGCGCCCGTGGCCGCGGACGCGGAGACGCTCGCGCTCTCCCGATCGGCGATGAAGCGATCAAATTCCTCGGCGGGCACGACCTGGACGTAGAAGTCCATCCGGTCGTGGTCCACGCCACACAGTTCGGCGCAGCGGCCGATGAAGGTGCCCGTCTTGGTCGGAACGACCTCGAACTCGTTCACCCGGCCGGGGATGACGTCCCGCTTGAACAGGAACTCCGGCACCCAGAACGAGTGGACGACGTCCGGGGAGGTCAGCACGAACCGCACCGACCGGCCCTCGGGGAGCACCAGCACGGCCGGCTTGCCCGGCTGGCCGGTGACCTCGACCACGTTCCCACCCGCCTGGCCGGTGTCGGCGTAGCGGAACTGCCAGTTCCAACGGAACCCGACGACGTTGACGGTGACGTCCGGGTCGTCGGACAGCTTGTTGATCTCGATCTCGTCCCGGGCCGTGTAGTAGAAGAGCCCGGCGACGATGACGAACGGGATGACCGTGTACAGCACCTCGACCGGGAGGTTGTACCGGACCTGGCGTGGCAGCTCGTCTGACCGCTTCCGGAACGCGATGATCGCGTAGAAGATCAGCGCCCAGACGAACACACCCACGGCCAGCGCCGCGATCGACGATCCCTGCCACAGGTTCAAAATTCGTGGCGTGTGGTTGGTCACACCGTCCGGGAACCCGAAGTTCGGGACGTCGCAGGCCGTCGCCGTGATGGCGACGGCACCCAGCGCGGCGGCGAGTCGCACCGCGCGCCGGGGACGGGGGCGGCCGCCGGCTACCGGCGTCGGCTCGAGCCCCTCCCCTGGGTCACTGGCCAGCGACGGCCGGCCGTCCGCGTCCGCGCGCGCCGGCCGGCTCCGACCGAAGGAACTCCTCACCAGGTCCTGCCTCCCACGACTACGCCGGCCGAGGGAGAACCACCTGGCCGACGCACGGTCTTCGACACGCTGTAGTTGCTGCGACGGGAGCGTATCCCAGCAGACGTCGCGGTTCTCGCCAGAGCCCCACCCAGGCTGACCACGGCGCGACCTCAGCCGGACAACGGAAACCCACAGTGACGATTGATCTCCGTACCGTCGCCGGAACGCGGGTCCGGGAGGGCCCCGAGTAGCGTCGGAGGAGTGCCGGCCTATCTCGACCACGCGTCGACGACTCCGCTGCATCCGGCGGCCCGGCAGGCCCTGCTCGCCGCGCTCGACGAGGGCTGGGCCGACCCGGCGCGGCTCTACCGGGAGGGGCGGCGGGCCAGCATGCTGCTCGACGCCGCCCGGGAGACGGTGGCGGCGGCGCTCGGCGCCCGGGCAGACGAGGTCTCGTTCTGCTCCAGCGGGTCGGTGGCGGCGCACCTGGCGGTGCTGGGCACGGCGGCCGCCCGGCGCCGGGCCGGCGATCTGGTGCTGGTCAGCGCGGTGGAGCACTCGAGCGTGCTGCACGCCGCCGAGCGCCACGAGCGGGCCGGTGGGAGGTTCGCCACGGTCGGCGTCGACCGGCTCGGCCGGGTGGACCCGGCCGCCTTCGCTCCCCCGCCGGGCACGGCGCTGGTCTCGCTGCAGCACGCCAACCACGAGGTCGGCACGATCCAGCCGGTGGCTGCCGTGGCCGAGGTGGCGCACGCCGCCGGGGTACCGCTGCACACCGACGCCGCGATGACCGTCGGGCGGATCCCGGTCGACGTCCGGGAGCTGGGCGCGGACCTGCTGACCGCGAGCGCGCACAAGTTCGGCGGGCCGGCCGGCGTCGGCATCCTGGTGGTGCGCACCGGGACCCGCTGGTCGAGCCCGCTGCCGCCGGACGAGCGCGAGTCCGGCCGTTTCCCCGGCTTCCCCAACCTGCCCGCGGTGGTCGCCGCCGCGGCCGCGCTGCACGCCCGCACCGGCGAGCTGGCCGCGGAGCGGGAGCGGCTGGGCGCGCTCACCGCCGAGCTGCGCGCCCGGCTGCCGGAGCTGGTCGAGGACGTCGAGCTGCTCGGCGACCCGGACCCGGCCGGCCGGCTGCCGAACCTGGTCGCGTTCTCCTGCCTGTACACCGCCGGCGAGGCGCTGCTGACCGAGCTGGACCGGGCCGGGATCGCGGTCAGCAGCGGGTCGAGCTGCACCTCGGACACGCTGACTCCAAGCCACGTGCTGGTGGCGATGGGCGCGCTCAGCCACGGCAACGTGCGGGTCTCGTTCGGCCGCGACTCGACGCCCGCCGACCTGGCCGCGCTGCTGGCCGAGCTGCCGGGCGCGGTCCGGGCCGTGCGCGAGCGGGCGGGGGCGGTCGGCATATGACCGGCGAGCGCCACGGGCACGACGGGGCGGGCG
>JADGHD010000440.1 GCA_019689615.1 Frankia sp.
CCTCGGTGGTCGGCGGGGTCTGGGCGCCTGTCGCCGGCGGGGCTGTGGTGGCTGGCGGGCTCGCCGTGGTGGGCGCGCTGGTGGGCGACGGTGACGCGGCGGTGTCCGCGCTGTCGTCCCCGCCACAGGCGGTGAGGTAGCCTGACACACCGGCGACGACGGCGAGCGCTGGCACAGCTCGCCGGGTCAACGTCCGGGCCTCGACCGGATCCCCTTGGTCCTGCGTCATTTCACCTTCCTGAGGGTAAGCGCGGGCGCGTAGTTGCCGAGTCAAGCACATTTCGCCTGGTCGTCCGGCATGCGGTCGCGTGTCGGTGTCCCGGGGAACGCGACACGCCGGGACGCCCGTTCCGCTCCGTGCCGTCGGCCGGCCAGCGCTTACCAGATCCTTACTTCGCGCGTGGCCTGGACCACGCCTGGCGCCGCGGTGGGGCCGTCGCCGAATGCCCAGGCACGGCTGGTGACCGCGTCCGCAATCCAGAAAGAAAGGGCGCAGGGACTGCCGGGTCAGCGGCCTTTCCGGCCTGGCCGGATCCGGTCCGTCTCGTAGGCCCAGATCGCGAGCTCGACGCGGTTGCGGGCGGACAGCTTCGCCATCAGGCTCGCGACGTGCGTCTTCACCGTGCTCAGGGTGATGTACAGCTCCTCGGCGATCTCGCTGTTCGTCCGGCCGCGGGCCAGCGCGGCCAGTACCTGCTCCTCCCGCTCGGTGAGCGGCTCGACCGGCTGAACGGGCGTGACCGGCGGGCCGGCGCCGGCGAAGGCCGCGAGCAGCCGCGGCCGGTGCCGCGGGCGGTCGGCGCGGGCGTGGGGCCTGGCGCGGTGGCGCCGTCGTCGCGCACGGTGAGCCGGACGGCCTCGTCGTCGGCGGACACCTCGACCTCGATCCGGGTCGTCTGCGGGGCATGCCGGCGGGCGTTCGTGACCGACTCCTGGGCGAGCCGGTAGACGGCGGTGCCCACCGGGCCGGGCACGTTCTCGATGTCTCCGCTGATCGCCACCGTGACCGCCGGGCCGTCCCCGTGCGGCCGGTCTGCGAGCGTGGCCACGTCGGCGATGCCGGTAGCGGGGCGAGATCCTCCGCGGCGAGCCCCGCCTGGGCGGTCCGGACGGCTGGCCCGCGCCTGGTGGCCGACCGCGGCTGGTCGGCCGGCGCGTCGCGGTCCCCGGGCCAGCCGGGGTCGCCGGTGCGCAGCGTCCGGACGATGGTGCGCATGTCGGCGAGCGTGCGGGAGGCCTCGTCCGCGATCAGGCGCAGGGCGTCGGTCGCGGCGTCTGGGCTGGTCGCGGCAGTGGCCAGCCCGGCCTGGGCGCACACGGCGATCGCGGAGACGTGGTGGGCGACCGTGTCGTGCAGATCGCGGGCGAGCCGCTCGCGTTCGAGCAGCTTCACCTGGTCAAGCTCGCGCGCCCGGGCCCTGGCCCGGAACCGGAACGCCGCGCCCAGCGCGAGGTCGGCCACCAGCACCGCCGTCGCCCCGGCGATGTCCGCGGGCGGCGCGTGGCTGGTCGCCAGCGTGACGACCGTCGCGGCCGCCACGATCGGGATGCCCAGCTTCAGGTCGCGTGGGGTGCCCCAGCGGGCCAGTGCGTAGGGCAGCAGGAGCAGATACACCGCCGTGTGCAGCTGCGGCGGTTCGCCAGGCGTCGCCAGCGCGGCGACGGTGGTGACACCGAACGCGACCGCCACCATCAGCAGCGGCCGCGTCCGGCGCCACCACAGCGTGGGCACGAGCCCGAGCCCGATGAGGACTGCCACCGGCCGCGACGGCACGTCCGGCCGCAGGAGCCCTTCCAGCAGGACCGCCGGTACCAGCAGCGCGACCAATACCCAATCGAGGGCGGTGCCCTGCTCCGCCCACCGGGGACGCCGCCGGCTGCGCACCCTCTCACGGTAAGTGCCGGCGATCAGTACCGGATCCACCGAAAGTACGAACACCGACTCGGTGAAGGCTCCTGCTCGTCCGCCCGCTTACCTGGCCGTCGGCGGCGCGGCCACCGCCTCGCTGGCCTGCGTCGCGGCGGGAACCGGCACGGAGGCCGGGGCCGGGGCGCTGGCCGGGGCAGCGTGAGCCGGGCGGATGACGAGGGCGGCGATGGCGCCGGCCACGCTGATTCCGGCGACCGTGTACCAGCCGTGCCGGAATGCGGCCAGCGGGTCGTTCTGGCCACCGAGGTCGCCCAGAACGGTCACCAGGACCGCGACGCCGAGGACGGCGCCGACCTGCCGGGACATGTTGAGGACGGCGGACCCGGTGGCGAGCCGGGCGGGTGGCACCGCCGTCGCCCCGGCGGCGATCACGGTCGGCAGGGCGAGCCCGACGCCGAGGCCAGTGATGATCATGCCGGGCAGGAAGTCGGCCGCGTAGTTCCGGGACGTGCCGACGAGCAGCGCCCAGGACAGCACGCCGAGGCCGAACAGCACGTTGCCGAGCGCGGCGACCCGGCCAACCCCGATCCGCTGGGCAAGCGCCCCGGACAGCACCGCCAGTGGCGGAACCACCAGTGGCCCCGGTGCCACCGCGAGGCCGGCCTTGAGCACGGAGTATCCCCAGACGTCCTGGAGCCACAGCACGCTGGACAACAGCATCCCGGCGAAGGCGACGGAGAACAGCAGCGAGGCGACCGTCGCCGCGCTGAACGCCCGGATGCGCAGCATCGGCAGTTCGACGACGGGCGCGCGGTGCCGGGCCGAGCGGAAGACGAACGCGGCCGTCAGCACCGCCGCCGCGATCAGGCAGCCGATGGTCCGGCCGTCGGCCCAGGTCCAGGTGTCCGCCTCGACCAGCCCCAGCGACAGCGCGCCGATCGCGATGGTCAGCATCGCCGCGCCGAGCAGATCGGGCATCGGGGCCGAGCGGTCCCGGCCGACGTCGGGCAGAACGCGGGTGCCAAGCACGAAGGCCAGCACGCCCACCGGAATGTTGATCAGGAAGATCCAGCGCCAGTCGGCCTCGGCCAACAGGCCTCCCAGGACCGGCCCGAGCGCCGCGGCCAGGCCACCCACCGCGCTCCACGCCCGGACCGCGCCCACCCGGCGCTGCTGCGGCGTCGTCGCCAGCAGCAGCGCGAGCGAGGTTGGCAGCAGGACTGCCGCGCCGACGGCCTGCACGACCCGAGCCCCGATCAGCCACCCGGTCCCCGGCGCCGCCGCGCACAGCGCCGAGCCGGCCGTGAAGACCACGAGCCCGAGCAGGAAGCCGGGCCGGTGGCCGTAACGGTCGGCGAGCCGGCCCGAGACGACCAGCAGCGACGCGTAGACGAGCGCGTAGCCGTTGAGCACCCAGGACAGCGACTCGAGCGACGCGCCGTCGTAGTCGCGGCCGATCTCCGGCAGCGCGACGTTCACGACGAACAGGTCGAGGTTGGTCACGAAGACCGCGGCGATCACGACCGCGAACACCGCGCGGACCGAGACTGGATGGTTTGAAAGTCCAACTGACATGACCAGGACGGTATGAGAGTCGGTTGGATATGGCAACCTAGTGGGCGTGAGGGCCGACCGACCGGAGTCATCCGCGTCGCCGTCAGCGGTGGCGGCGCGGCCCGCGACGCCTGCCGCGATCGCGGCTTCCGACGCAGCCGGGGCAGGAGCGGTCGCTCCCGCGCGGGTCCCCGCCGAGCGCCCGCGGGGGCGGCCATGTGCGGTCGCCGCCGGGCTGGACATCGTCGGCGACCGGTGGGCCCTGCTCGTCATCCGTGAGCTGCTGTTCGGCAACCACCGCTTCGACGAGATCGCCCACTACACCGGCGCGCCCCGGGACCGCCTCACCGCGCGGCTGCGCACTCTGGAGGCGGCTGGCGTGGTCATCCGCCGGCAGTACAGCGACCGCCCGCCACGCTTCGAGTACCACCTGACCGACGCCGGCCGTGACCTGGCGCCGGTCATCAACGCGCTACGCGCCTGGGGCGAGCGCTGGGTCGTCGAATCCCCGCCGATCGTCGTCCGGCACGCCTGCGGCCAGCCGTTGGAGACCGTCACCATCTGTCGGCACTGCGGCCAGAAAGTCCGCCGCGCCGACCTGAAGCTGGAATCCCGCGCCGAGGGCTGGGAGATCGTGCGTCACCCCCGTTGAGCCGCCATCAGGCGCTCGGCGGGGGTGTGGCGTCGTCAGTCGTTGCCGGGGTCGAGGACGGCGAGGACGTCCCGGTACAGGCCAGACCGCAGGGCGGCGGTGGCCCTGGAGGATTTCGCGACCAGGCCGCGGACGAGGTCGACGGCGGTGTCGAGGAGCTTGTCCTCGGCCGCGGTGGCGTGGACGAAGCCCGCTGCCTGCGCGTCCGGGCCGCCGTACCGCCGGCCGGTGAGCAGGGCGTCGAGCAGAGCGGCAGGCGGGAGCTTGGCCCGCAGGACCGCCTCGAACTCGGGCGACAGCGGCACCCCGAGGTCGATCTCCGGGAGGCAGAAGTACCCGCGGTCGGCGCGCTGGACCCGGTAGTCGGCGGCGGTGGCCAGGATCGCGCCGGCACCGAACGCATGACCGTTGACCGCGGCAACGGTGGCGCCCGGGAACCGGAGCAGCCGGGCGAGCACCCGGTAGAAGGCCCGGAACGTTGCGCCGAGCTCGTCCGGCGACGCCGA
>JADGHD010000441.1 GCA_019689615.1 Frankia sp.
CAAATCTCCCGTGGCGTCACCTTGACACAGCAGGCGAATGGTAGGAAAGCGCGCCATATATTCGCCTGAGGAGAAGGGGGGCCGTAGGTGAATAGTTCGGCGGACGCTGGCGGCTTGACGGTCGCTGCCGGGCGGGATTTCCACGCGCTCGGGCCGGATGGTCTCGGCCTGTCAGTCTCGGCGCGTTTCCGCCAGGTGGCCGAACAGCTGCCGAGCAACTTCGGTGTGGTGTCGCCCGGCGTGCAGCTGACCTTCGCCGAGGCGAACGCGGCGGCCGACCGCGTGGCCGCGCTGCTCATGGCCGAGCTGGGGGTCGGGCCGGAGCCGGTGGCGATGCTGCTCCCGCAGACCGCCTACGGCGTGGTCGCGCTGCTCGGCGCGATCCGGTCGGGCCGGCCGGTGGTCGCGCTGGACCCCATGGTCCCCGTGCCTCGGATGGCCCAGATCCTCAACCAGGCCAAGCCCGTCGGCCTGCTCACCGACGCCGAGGGCCAGCGGGTCGCCGCCGAGCTCGGGCCGATCGCCGGCCGGATCGTCGGGATGGCGACCGCCGAGGCGGTCACGTCGCTGCCCGCGTCCTTCCCTGGCGACCTCGCCGGCCCGACCGACCCGGCCTGCATCGTGTTCACCTCCGGCTCCACCGGCGAGCCCAAGGGCGTGGTGTGGGCCCACGGCACCCTGGTCAACGACGCGTACGCCGGCCGGCTCGGGCTGGGGTTCGCGCCGGGCGACCGGACCGCGCTGGTGCTGCCCTACTCGTTCGCCGCCGGCCTGACCGTCGTCGTGTTCGCGCTGCTCAACGGCGCCGGCCTCTACGCGTACGACCCGCGGGCGCTCGGGATCCGCGGGCTGCCCGACTGGATCGCCCAGCAGCGGCTGACCACCCTGCACACCACGCCATCGCTGCTGCGCTCGCTGGTCGGGGCGCTCGAGCCCGGCCAGGTCCTCGACAGCCTGCGGCTGCTGACCACCTGCGGCGAGGCGGTGTACGGCGGTGACATCGTCGCCGCCCGCCCGCACCTGCCGCCCACCGCGACGTACACCAACTGGTCCGGCTCGTCGGAGATCGCCTCGCTGGCCTTCTTCCCGATCGCCGCCACCGACCCGCTGCCGGAGGGGACCATCCCGGTCGGCTGGCCGGCCGCCGGCAAGGACGTCACGATCGAGCGCGAGGACGGCACCCTCGCCGAGGTCGGCGAGACCGGCAACCTCGTCGTGGCCTCCTACTACCTCGCCGGCGGCTACTGGAAGAACCCGACGCTGTCGGCGGAGAAGTTCATCCCGCTGCCCGACGGCCGGGCCGCGTGCCGCACCGGCGACCTCGCCCGCCGCGAGCCGGACGGCCGGGTCGTGCTGCTCGGCCGGGCCGACGCCGCCGTCAAGATCCGCGGCTACCTGGTCGAGCCGAGCGAGATCGAGTCCGCCCTGCTCGCCGCCCCCGAGATCGGCGAGGCCGTGGTCGTCGCCGTCCGCAGGCCACCCGAGCCCAACCGGCTCGTCGCCTACGTGGTGCCGGCCGCCGGCACGACCACCCTGTCCGCCGCGGCGATCCGCCGCCGGCTGCGGGCGAAGCTGCCGAGCTGGATGGTCCCGGCCACGATCGTCTCGCTCCCCGAGCTGCCGCGCACCGAGCGCGGCAAGGTCGACCGGATGGCGCTGCCCGAGCCGCCGTCGGCGCCGGCGCGCTCCGCCACGCCCGAGACCCAGTGGGAGATGCTGCTCGCCGACATGTGGCAGCGGGTGCTGGAGCTCGACGAGATCGGGGTCGACGACGACTTCGTCGAGCTCGGCGGGGACAGCCTCGCCGCCGAGGAGCTGCGCACGCTGGTCGCCGAGGAGCTCGGCATCCAGCTGCCGGCGACCGCGCTCGTCGACGCGCCGACGCTCGGCGAGTTCGCCCGCAAGGTGTCGGTCGCCCAGCGCTCCGGGCCGGCGCACCCGACGATCGTGCCGCTGCGGACCGGCGGCCAGCGCCCGCCGCTGTTCTGCGTCGCCGGCGCGGCCCAGCTCGCGCTGGGCTACCTGTCGCTGTCCCGGCACCTCGGCGACGACCAGCCGGTCTACGCGTTCCAGGCGCACGGCCTGGAGCAGCGCGGGTTCCCCGACTGGACGGTCGAGAAGACCGCCCGGCGCAACATCCAGCTGCTGCGGGTCATCCAGCCCTACGGCCCGTACTTCCTGGCCGGCCACTCGCTCGGCGGGCACATCGCGCTGGAGATGAGCCAGCAGCTGCGGGCCGCCGGTGAGGAGGTCGCGCTGCTGGTCATCCTGGACACCTACATGCCGGCCTCGCTGCGGCTGAACTGGGGCTCACAGGACAGGCCCGAGGTCGCGCCGAGCCCGACCAAGGCCGGTCCGTCGACGCCTGGCCTCGCGGTCGCCCGCGAGTACGCCAGGCGGCTGGCCAAGCTGTCCAAGGCGGTGCTCCCCGAGCAGCGACGCAACCTGCTCAACAAGGACACCCTGCTGCGGATGGCGCAGATCCCGCTCACCGGGCTCGCGGTGCTGCCGGGCCTGGACGAGTTCGACGTGTTCTTCGCGCACGGCCGGCTGCTGGAGCGCTTCTACCGGCCCAGCCCGTGGGACGGGCGGACGCTGGTCTACCGGGCGATGCACAACCCGGACCCGCCGGACGCCTGGTCGCACTACCTCACCGGCAGCCACGACTACCACGACGTGCCGACCGAGCACTTCTCGATGCTCCGCGAGCCGCACGCGATCAGGATCGCCCAGGACATCCGCGCCGAGATGGACCGGATCCTCGCCGAGCAGGAGGCGGTCAAGGCGCGCCGGGCGGCCCGGCGGGCCGGGGCGGCCCAGCTCTCCCCGGCCCAGGGCTCCTCCCCGGCCAGCGGGGCCGCGGGGGCGGGAGCCGCGTAGGGCCGTCGGCGGCGACATCGACACCCGGAGTGCGGCCAACCGGCCGTCCGGGCCGGCGGTGACCACCATCATGGTGGCGTGACCACCATGAGCACCCCGGCCGCCACGGCGGAGGCAGGCGGCCCGCCGGAGCGTGTCCGCTTGTCGACGATCCGGCGTGGCCGCATCCCGTCGTGGGTAGTTGTCGCGACATGAGCGACGAGTCCGGCCGGTCGGCCACTGGGGCTTCCGGCACCATCCCCTCCACCCGCCCCGCGGCCTCGGCCGACGAGGGCGACCGGCGCCGACGTGAATCTCGGCTGCCCTCCGTGCTCAGCCTGATCAGGCTGACCGCCCTGCTCGTCTTCCTCGCGGTCGTCGCCGGCGCGATCGGCCTCGCCGCGGGCTGGCGGCCCAACCTCAACCCGTTCCGCGAGGAGACGATCGACCGCACCGGCCCGGCCGTCCTGCGCTCGCTCGAGGACCTCAGCGAGTACCACGCGGCGAGCGCCCACTTCGAGGTCGTCGTCGACCTCGAGGAGGACACCCGCTGGATCCCGGACGCGCTCAAGGGCGAGCGGGTGCTCTTCGTCGGCGTCGGCGAGGTCGACGGGGTGGTCGACTTCACCGGGCTCGACGAGGACCGGATCACGATCTCCGAGGACCGCAACACGGTGACGATCCGGCTGCCCGAGCCGCGCCTGTCCGAGCCGCGGCTCGACCCCGAGCGCAGCTACGTCGTCGCCCGCCAGCGCGGCGCGCTCGACCGGATCGGCGGCCTGTTCGGCGGCCAGTCCACCGACCAGGACCTCTACGTCCGCGCGACCGACCAGATCAGGGCGGCGGCTGCCGAGGACGGCCAGGTCCTGCGGCTCGCCAGGCAGAACACGACGGCGATGCTGAGCGGTCTGCTGCGGGCGCTCGGCTTCACCGACGTCGCCGTGATCTACGAACCCCCGGCCACGTGACCGGCCCGACGGGCCGGACCCCCGCCCCCGCGCCCCCGGGGCCCCCCCGGCCCGGGCCGGGGCGGTTCCGGCTCGCGGGCCCAGGCGGTCAGTGGGTGGCCTCCGCCGGCGGCTGCCACGGCGCTCGCCAGTCGGTGCCATCCGGGTGGGCCGGCGTGGTGTCCACCGCGGCGCCGCCCGGCGGGCGCTCCCCGTCGGAGCGGGCGAGCGAGAGCGCGATCGCCGTGCGGTCGTCGCTCGGCCGGCCGGGGGAGTACCGGCGGACCGCGGCGAACACGTCCGCCAGCAGCCGCTCCGGGCTGCGCCCGGCCACCCGGGTCAGCTCCTCGACGAGCCGCTGCTGGCCGAACAGCCGGCCATCGGCGTCACGCGCCTCCACCAGCCCGTCGGTGTAGACGAACAGCACGTCGCCGGCGTGCAGGCGCAGCCGGCCCGTACGCCACACCCCCGGCCCGGCGACGATGCTCGACAGCAGCGGGCCGGTGGAGATGAGCTGCTCGACGACGACCTCGCCGTCCGGCGCGCTGGCGAGCTCCTCCAGCCCGTCCACCGATTCGGGCCCGCCCTCGGCCGGGGCGGCCGCGTTCGGCTCCTCGTCGGCGGCCTGCGCCCCGGCGCCGTCCACCGTCACCGCCGCCGGCTGGGCCGGGCCGCCCGCCCGCGCCGCCACCACGGCGCCGTTGCGGGGCGACGGCGGGCCGTCGACCCGCGCGGCGCCCGCCTTCTTCGCCACCGTGGTGAC
>JADGHD010000010.1 GCA_019689615.1 Frankia sp.
GCCGTGGTCCGGGCCGGCGCCGCGGACGCGGTCACCGGCTGTGGTCGAGGAACCCGCGGCCGGTCTTGCGGCCGAGGTAGCCGGCCTTGACCAGGTGCTCCAGCAGCGGGGACGGCGCGTAGCCCGGCTCGCGGAACTCCAGGTAGAGGGTGCGCTGGATGGCCAGCGTGACGTCCAGGCCGACGACGTCGGCCAGCTGGAACGGGCCCATCGGGTGCCCGCAGCCGACCCGCATCGCCGTGTCGATGTCATCGACCGTCGCGTAGTGCGAGTCCAGCATTTTGATCGCGTCGTTCAGGTACGGGAACAGCAGCGCGTTCACGATGAAGCCGGCGCGGTCCGCGCAGGTCACCGGGTGCTTGCGGGCGGCGCGGGACACCGCCAGCACGGTCGCCGTGACGTCGTCTGCGGTCAGGACGGTCGGCACCACCTCGATCAGCCGCATCGCCGGCGCCGGGTTGAACCAGTGCATCCCGATCACGTCGGCCGGCCGCCCGGTGGCCATCGCGCACTCGATCACCGGCAGCGACGACGTGGTGGTCGCCAGCACCGCGCCGGGCCGGCAGATGCCGTCCAGCTCGGCGAACAGCGCCTTCTTCACGGCCAGGTCCTCGACGACCGCCTCGATGACGAGGTCGGCGCCGGCGAGGTCGGCGAGCTCGGTGGTGGTCCGCACCCTGGCGACGGCCGCGTCCCGGTCGTCCGAGGTCATCCGGCCCTTGGCCACGGCCCGGTCCAGCGAGGCCTCGAGCGTCTTGCGGGCGGCGGCCGCCTTGTCGTCGCCGCGGGCCCGCAGCACCACCTCGTAGCCGGAGCGGGCGAGCACCTCGGCGATGCCGGTGGCCATCGTGCCGGTGCCGACAACGCCGACCGCGCGGACCTCGCGGGCGGTGGCGCCGGGGACGTCCGTCGGCGGCGCCTGGTCGATGATCTCGGGGGAGTCGGGGGCGGCGTAGGTGTAGAAGCCGCGGCCGGTCTTGCGGCCCAGCATCCCGGCCGTCACCAGCTGCTTGAGCAGCGGCGCCGGGGCGTGCAGGTGGTCGCGGGAGGTGTGGTAGATCGAGTCGAGGATCGCGTAGGCGGTGTCCAGGCCGATCAGGTCGAGCAGCGCGAGCGGGCCCATCGGGTGCCCGCAGCCGTACCGCATGGCCGCGTCGATGTCCTCGCGGGTGGCGTAGCGCGACTCCAGCATCCGGACGGCGTTGTTGAGGTAGCCGAACAGCAGCGCGTCCACGATGAAGCCGGCGCGGTCGCGGGCGGTCACCGCGGTCTTGCCGGTCCGCTCGACCAGGGCGGTCACCTCGGCGAGCACGGCCGGCTCGGTGACCACCGTGTTGATCACCTCGACCAGGCCCATCACCGGCGCCGGGTTGAACCAGTGGGTGCCGACCACCCGCGACGGGCGGCCGGTGGCCGCGGCCAGCTCGGTGACCGACAGCGAGCTGGTGTTCGTCGCCAGGATGGTGTCCGCCGGGCAGATGGCGTCGAGCTCGGCGAAGAGCGCCTTCTTCGCCGCCAGGTCCTCGTCGATCGCCTCGATCACCAGCTGGGCGCGGGTCGCCGCGCGCAGGTCCGTCCCGGTGCTGATCCGGCCGAGCAGCTCGTCGCGCTGCTGCGGGGTCAGCTTCCCGTTGCTGACCGCGCGGTCGGTCGAATGGGCCAGGTGCCCGTGCCCGCGGGCGAGCCCGGCCTCGTCCTTCTCGACGCCGATGACCTCGAGGCCGGCCCTGGCCAGCACCTCCGCGATCCCGGCTCCCATCGTGCCGAGGCCGACCACAGCGATCGTCGTCAGCTCGCGACCCATCCGCAGTGCCCCCTCGTGTCCGGTTCCATCCGCCGATGCGCGCATCTTGCCAGATCAATCGCGCATGTGCGTGTGATCGCTATCCCAACTGTCATTCATTTGCGGTGAACGGTTGTGGTTGCGGCGAACGGTTGTGATGACAGTGAGTGTTGGCACGGCCGCTCGCCGCACGCAATCGGACGATGATCGGTCGGAGCGGGGTGTAGTCGGCCTATTAGGATGTGACGACGGACTGTCGCGGACGGTGCCGACGGGAGGAAGACGGCCGATGGTCTCCGTGGACAAGGACGCGCTGCGTTCGTTCGGCCGCGAGGTCGCGACCTTCGTGCCTGACCTCGTCGCCATGCTCCGTGGGCTGGTCGCCGACCCCGACGTGCCGCAGTCGGCGAAGCTGCAGGCCGGCGCCGCCCTTGCCTACCTGGTGTCGCCCAAGAACCGGGTGACCAACATGATCCCGCTAATCGGCCAGCTCGACGACGTCGCGGTGCTCGCCATCGCCTTCAACCGGCTGGCCGTGGGCGCGGGGGAGAAGAACCTGCGCAGGCACTGGCGGGGCAACCCCCGCACGCTGCAGCTGCTCATCAACGCGTCCGGGGTGCTCGCCGCCCCGGCCGGCAAGCTGCGCAACGTCAAGATCGCCTCGACCCTGGCTGGCGCGGCGTTCAGCAAGCTGGGCGCGCGGACCGGCATCCCCGGGCTCGCCGGGCTGGGTGGACTCGCCGGATTCGGTGGCGCCAGGCGGCCGGGGGCCGGGCAGGTCGTCGACGGCGAGGTGATCGGCCGCGCGGACGCCGACCCGGTCGGTGCGGCGGGCTCGGCGGCGGACGGGCCGCGAGCGGCCTGGAAGGGTGAGCGCGCCGGCTGGCGGCGCGGATGAGCCCGCGCCGGTCTCGGCGGGGCGGGCGCTGGCCACGGCAGCGGGCGGGCGCGCAGGAGCCGGAGCAGCGACCGGCCTGGCTGGTGGAGTCCGTCGAGCTCGACGGCGAGGACTGGCAGGCGCGCGCCGTGACCGGGGCGGCGAGCGGGCGGGTGTACCGCTGTCCCGGGTGTGATCACGAGATCCGGCGTGGCACGCCGCACATGGTGGTCTGGCCGTCCGGCCGGCTCGACGACCGGCGGCACTGGCACACCCCGTGCTGGGCACGGCGACGGGCGGGCGCGCGGCCGTACCGCGCGCCCTACTGACGCCCCCTCGCCGTTGTCCCCCTAGACCGGCTCCGACTCGTTCGTCGGTCGTCGCCGGTCAGACCAGACTGTTGGCGCCGGACTCGAGCGGCTTCTTCTCGTCGACCGCGGGCAGCTCGATCGCGGCGGTCGCGGCGGCCAGCCGGTCGCGCAGCGCGCCGAGCTGCGCGGTCACCTGGTCGCGCAGCGCGCCGAGCTGGGCGGTGACCTGGTCGCGCTGGCGCTCGAGCTCGGCCAGCCGGCGCTGCGACTCACCCTCGAGCTCGGCCGCCTTGCTGCGGGCCGCCTCGACGATGTGCTCCGCCTCGCCACGGGCGGTCGACACGATGCCGGCGGCCTGCTCGTCGGCCTCGCGCAGGGTGCGGTCCCTGGTCTGCTCCGCCTCGGCGACGATCCGCCGGGCCTCCTCGAGCTGCGCCTCGGCCTCGCGAGTGCGCTCCGCCCGCAGGGTGGCCGCCTCCTCCTCGGCGAGCATCAGGATCTGGGTGATCCGGCCACCGAATTCGTCCCACGCCGGACGGTTGGCGGCGAGATCATCCCTTATCCGGGCCGCTTCCGCCGCCGCCTCGGATGCGGCTGCCTCGGCGGCCGCCCGGTGCGCCTCGGCCTCGCGCAGCTGCTCGACGAGCCAGTTGACGTGGGAGTTCACCTGGTGAGGGTCGTAACCACGCCTCACCAGATCGAAACCGGGGGAGCCATCGCCCTCGCCGGCCATCGGGATGTAATCGGAGTGCTCGGTCATAGCAACGCAGCATTCCAGACGGTGGCGTGGCCAGTCACAGAGGCCACCCTACCGTGACGTCCCGGCGGCCGGCGGGGCAGGGTACCCGTGCTACACGCCACGGAAGCGGTTGATGGCGCTGAGGTGGCGGGCGCGCAGCTCGGGGTCGCGCACGCCGAGCCCTTCCTGCGGTGCCAGGCACAGCACGCCCACCTTGCCCTGGTGGGTGTTGCGGTGGACGTCATACGCCGCCTGGCCGGTCTGCTCCAGCGGGTAGACCCGGGAGAGCGTCGGATGGATGAACCCGCGCGAGATGAGCCGGTTCGCCTCCCAGGCTTCGCGGTAGTTCGCGAAATGCGAGCCGATGATGCGCTTCAGGTTCATCCACAGGTAGCGGTTGTCGTAGCTGTGCATGTAGCCGCTGGTCGACGCGCAGGTGACGACCACGCCGCCGCGCTTGGCCACGAACACGGAAGCGCCGAACGTCTCCCGGCCGGGGTGCTCGAACACGATGTCCGGGTCCTCCCCGCCGGTGAGCTCCCGGATCCGCTTGCCGAAGCGCTGCCACTCCTTCGGGTTCGGCGTGTGCTCGTCCTTCCAGAACCGGTAGTCCTCGGCGGCCCGGTCAATGATCAGCTCGGCGCCGAGCGAGCGGCAGATCTCGGCCTTCTCCGGCGAGGAGACCACGCACACCGGGATCGCCCCGGCGCGCAGCGCCAGCTGGGTCGCGTACGAGCCGAGGCCGCCGGAGGCGCCCCAGATCAGGACGATGTCGCCCAGCTTGACGTTGGCGCCGTTGGGGGAGATGAGCTGCCGGTAGGCGGTCGAGTTCACCAGTCCTGGGCTGGCCGCCTCCTCCCAGGTCAGATGGGCCGGCCTGGGCATCAGCTGATTGGCCTTGACCAGCGCGAGTTCGGCCAGCCCGCCGAAGTTCGTCTCGAAGCCCCAGATCCGCTGCTCGGGGTCGAGCATCGTGTCGTTGTGGCCCTCGGGCCGCTCCAGCTCCACCGACAGGCAGTGCGCGACCACCTCGTCACCGGGCTTCCAGGCGTGCACCCCGGGGCCGGTGCGCAGCACGACGCCGGCCAGGTCGGAGCCGACCACGTGGTAGGGCAGGTCGTGCCGCTTCGCCAGCGGGGAGGTCCGGCCGTAGCGCTCCAGGAAGCCGAAGGTGGGCAGCGGCTCGAAGATCGACGACCAGACCGTGTTGTAGTTGATCGACGACGCCATCACCGCCACCAGCGCCTCGCCGGGGCCCAGCTCGGGCGTCGGCACCTCCTGCAGGTGCAGCGACCGCCGCGGGTCCTTCTCCCGGGACGGCACCCCCTCGAACATGCCGACCTCGTCCTTGCGCACGACGACGCCCCGGTACGACTCGGGGACCGGCAGTGCGCCGAACTCCTTCTCCCGGGTCTCGGCCATCGTCGTCGCCTCGGCGAGGATCGCGTCGAGGATGTCCTTCACGGTCTACCTCCGACAGTCGGTGCTACGAGCGGCAAGCCAAGTGTTGCCGATGACCCCCTGCCCAGTCTTCCTAGAGCGGTGTGACCCGAAGTGAGGACTGTCGGGAAGGCTTCCGAAGCGGTACAACCGAGAGGACAACCCTTATGCCCCGGCGTGCGTCACTACTGACGTGACCGCGCCCCTGACAGTCGTGGAAGGGTGGCGGCCCGTGCCTGCGCGGAGCGACGCCGCCCGCAGCGCCGTCGCCAGGGACGCGGATGCGGCGCTCACCGCGCTGTACGCGGAGCACTACCGGTCACTGGTCCGCCTTGCCGCGCTGCTGCTCGATGACGTGGGCCTCTGCGAGGAGGTCGTCCAGGACGCCTACATCCGCGTCCACGCCGCCTGGGGCCGGCTGCAGGACCGGGACAAGGCGCTCGCCTACCTGCGCCAGACCGTCGTCAACCTCGCCCGCTCCACGCTGCGCCGCCGGCTCGTCGCGCTCAAGCACGCCCCCAAGCCGATGCCGAACGCGGCGAGCGCCGAGGAGGGCGCCTACTCGCTGGTCGAGCGGGCCGCCGTCGTGCAGGCCCTGCGCGAGCTGCCGCGCCGCCAGCGCGAGGCCGTGGTGCTGCGCTACTACGCGGACATGTCCGAAGCGGACGCCGCGGCCGTGATGGGCTGCAGCGTCGGCTCGGTCAAGGCCTACACCTCCCGCGGGCTCGCAGCGCTGTCCTCGAAGCTGGAGGACCTGCGTTGACCCAGGAGCAGCCCCAGGCGCCGGGCGGCGCGAGCCCCCAGGAGCGGCTGCGCGCCCTGCTGCACGCGGCGGTCGAGCCCATCCAGCCCTCGCCCCAGGCGTACGAGCTGATCCGGGAGCGGGTGGCGCGCCGCGCCCGCTGGCGCGCGCCGCTGCTGGCCGCGGCCGGCGTGGCGGCCGTCGTGCTGGTCGCGCTCGCCATCGTCGCGCTGCTGCCGTCGGGGCAGGCCACGACGGTCGAGCCACCGCCGGTCACCGCGCCAAGCCAGCCGTCCGCCCCCGGCTCGCCCGGGCAGACCACCGGCGGCGACGGCCCGGACCGGCCGAGCGGCACCGCGACCGCCCCCGGGCGGACCGGGACGAGCCTGCCGCTCACCGGTTCGGCCAGCCCGCCGGCCAGCGACGACCCGACCGGCCCGACCCCGGCCACGCCGTCGGCGTCGCGGACCGATGGCCACAGCCCGCCGGGGCGCGGGGCGGACGTCGACGGCGACGGGCAGAACGACCAGGTACGCGTCACCGGCGGCGCGGTCGAGGTCACGTTCGCCGCCGGCTCGACCGCCCGGGCCGAGCTGCCCGGCGCGGCGTCGCCCAGCGGCGCCTGGTCCGGCTTCGACGCCGACAGTGACGGGCGCGCGGAGCTGATCGTCCAGACCGCGACCACCAGCGGGATGTCCTCGTTCACGCTGCTGCGCTACGCCGGGCCGGGGCGGCTCGACGTGGTCCCGGACGGCGGGGCCGAGCTGCGGCTCCAGGCCGGGCCGGGCGCCGGCTTCCGCTGCCTGTCCGGCGGCGGGCTGGAGATCGTCCGTGGCGTGACCACCGACGGCGGGCAGAACTACTCGGTGACCCGGCTGGCCGTGGAGCTGACCGCGGCTGGCCTCGCCCGGGCGCCCGGCAGCCCGTCCGTGAGCCAGCTCACCGCAGCCGAGGCGGCGCCCCTGTTCCTGGCGGACTGCGCCGGCCTGCGCTGACCTGCGAGTCCGCGCGGCCGGCTGATCGCGGCCCGTGACAAGGGCCACGCCCGGAAGGCATGCCGACCTTGATCACGTTATGGTTGCTGCACGGATCCCACATGGCCGGCGGGAGCGCCTGGGTGGTGAGCCTCGCACTCCCTAAGGCCCAGGCACACATGCCCTGGAGGTCGCTATGGCTGGCTCCGTCATCGTCGCCGGCGCGCGGACACCGATCGGCAAGCTCTCCGGGGCCCTGAAGGGGTTCTCCGCGGTCGAGCTCGGTGGGACCGCGATCAGGGGCGCGCTGGAGCGCGCGGGGATCGCCGGGGACGCCGTCCAGTACGTGATCATGGGCCACGTCATCCAGGCCGGCGCCCAGCACATGACCGCCCGCCAGGCCGCGGTCAAGGCCGGCATCCCGATGAGCGTGCCGTCGCTGACGATCAACAAGGTCTGCCTGTCGGGCCTGGACGCGATCGCCCTGGCCGACACCTACATCGCCAGCGGCGAGTTCGACATCGTGGTGGCCGGCGGCATGGAGTCGATGACGAACACGCCGCACATGCTGCTCGGCGCGCGCGCCGGCATCCGCTACGGCACGGCCCAGATGGTCGACGCCACCGAGTGGGACGCGCTGACCTGCGCGTTCGACCAGGTCTCCATGGGCCTGTCCACCGAGCGGTACAACGCTCGGCTGGACATCAGCCGCCAGGAGCAGGACGAGTTCTCCGCCCGGTCGCACCAGCGGGCCGCCGCCGCGATCAAGAACGGCCTGTTCGACGACGAGATCGTCCCGGTCGCCGTGCCGCAGCGGCGCGGCGAGCCCATCGTCGTCAGGGAGGACGAGGGCGTGCGCGGCGACACCACCGTCGAGACGCTGGCCAAGCTGCGCCCGGCGTTCGACAAGAACGGCACCATCACCGCCGGCTCGTCGTCGCAGATCTCCGACGGCGCCTGCGCCGTGGTCGTGATGAGCCGGGCCAAGGCAGAGGAGCTCGGCGTGCCGGTGCTGGCCGAGATCGGCCACCACGGCTTTGTCGCCGGGCCGGACTCGTCGCTGCAGTCGCAGCCGGCGAACGCGATCAGGGCGGCGCTGGCCAAGGAGGGACTGTCCCCGTCCGACGTCGACCTCTACGAGATCAACGAGGCGTTCGCCGCCGTGGCCATCCAGTCCATGCGGGAGCTGGGCATCTCGGCCGACGTGACCAACGTCAACGGGGGCGCGATCGCGCTCGGCCACCCGGTCGGCATGTCCGGCGCCCGGATCGCGCTCACCCTGGCGCACGAGCTGCGCCGCCGCGGCGGTGGCCTCGGCGCCGCCGGGCTGTGCGGCGGCGGCGGGCAGGGCGACGCGCTGATCCTGCGCGTGCCGGCAGCCTGAGTGGCCTTCTCGACCACCGCGACCGCGGCGGAGCTGGTGCGCGCCGCGGTCGACGACGGCTCGCCACGGGCGCTGGCCCGGCTGATCTCGATGGTCGAGGACGCCTCGCCCCTGCTGCGGGAGATCTCCCGGCTGCTGGCGCCGCGCACCGGCCGGGCCGAGGTCATCGGCATCACCGGCGCGCCCGGTGTCGGCAAGTCCACGACCACCTCGGCGCTCGTCGCCGCCTTCCGGGCGGCCGGGCGCCGGGTGGGCGTGCTCGCCGTCGACCCGTCGTCGCCGTTCACCGGCGGCGCGCTGCTCGGCGACCGGGTCCGGATGACGGCGCACGCCACCGACCCGGACGTCTACATCCGCTCGCTGGCCTCCCGCGGGCACCTCGGCGGGCTGTCCGCGGCGACGCCGCAGGCGCTGCGGGTGCTGGACGCGGCCGGCTTCGACGTGGTCCTGATCGAGACCGTCGGGGTGGGCCAGGCCGAGGTGGACATCGCCGGGCTGGCCGACACCACGCTGGTGCTGCTCGCGCCGGGCCTGGGCGACGGCATCCAGGCGGCCAAGGCCGGGATCCTCGAGATCGCCGACGTGCTGGTGGTCAACAAGGCCGACCGCCCCGGCGCCGACGAGACCTACCGGGACCTGGTCGCCGGCGCGCGCAACAGCACCCGCGGCGGCGACTGGCGGCCCCCGGTGATCCGGACGGTCGCCACCGACACCTCGGGCGTGGACAAGCTGGTCGAGGCGATCGCCGAGCACCGCGCGTGGCTGGTCGCCAGCGGCGAGCTCACCCGGCGGCGGGTGCGGCGGGCGGCCGACGAGATCGAGCGGCTGGCGCTCGCGGCGCTGCGCGCCCGGGTGGGCGACCCGCGCCGCGGCCCGGTGCTGGACGACCTCGCCGCCCGGGTCGCCGCCGGCCGGCTGGACCCGTGGGCGGCCGCCGACGAGCTGGTCGCGCCGCTCGCGGCCGGCGGCGCCCCGCGGCCGGCGCCGGGCGAGCCGGAGCTGGCCAGATGACGGCGTCGCCGCGGGGGCGGGTGCCTACGGCCCGGCCAGAGGCAGCGCGGCGCCGACGGCCCGACCTGGGCTGCGCGGCGCCTACGGCCCGGCCAGGGCCGCAACGGCAGGGCTAGAACAGCGCCGCGGCCAGCGCGCGCCGTGCCGGGCCGACGTCCGGGTGCGTGTCGCCGAGCGCCTGGAACAGGTGCACGAGGTGGGCGCGGGCCTTCTCCCGCTCGTCCCCGGAGGTGCGCCGGACGTAGGCCACCAGCCGGTCGAACGCCTCCTTGACCTGGCCCTGGGCGAGGGTGAGGTCGGCGTCGTCGAGGACCGCGTCCACGTCGTCCGGGTTGGCGGCGAGGCGGCGGCGCACGTCGGCCGGGTCCAGCCCGCTCACCCGCTCGGCCAGGGTGACCTGGGCGAGGCCGAGCTGGGCCGTCTGGTCGCCCGGCGCCTCGGCGAGCCGCGCCCGGTAGGCCGCCGCGGCGGCGGCGAGGTCGCCCTTGGCCAGCGCATCCTCGGCCGCGGCCAGGTTCGGGTCGCGTGCCGGAGCGGCGCCGGGCCGGCCGCCCATCGCCTGCTCGACCAGGGCGAGGAGCTGGTCGAGCCAGTTACGCACCTCGCGCTCGGGCAGCGCGCCGGTGAACTCCCCGATGATCCGCCCGCCGACGACCGCCTTCACCGCCGGGATGCCCTGCACGCCGGCGGCCTGGGCGAGGCCGGGGTTCGCGTCCACGTCGATCCTGGCGAGCACCCAGCTGCCGCCGTCGGCCTGCGCCAGCTTCTCCAGGATGGGGCTCAGCTGCCGGCACGGCCCGCACCAGGAGGCCCAGAAGTCGAGGACCACCGGGACCTGCATGGACCGCTGGACGACCTCCTGGGCGAAGGTCGCCTCGGTGACGTCGACGATCACCGGGCCGCCAGGGGCCCCCGGGCCGCCGCCCGCGGGGGCGCCGCCCGCCGGTTCGCCGGCCGCGGCCGGCCGGGCCGCGGGAGGCGGGGGCGGTGCGGGCTTCGGGTCGAGCGGCACGGCACCGGCCAGGCGCAGCCCGCCGAGCTGGTCGGGCAGGCTGGCCGGCCCGTTCTGGCCCCGCGCTCCCGGAGCGCGGCCAGAGCGGGGCGGGACAGGAGGCCTACGTTGCATACCCACCATCGTGACACCTCCTGTGGCCACCGAGCCGCGCCGGCCAGTGGAGTCCTGTGGCCCGCCGGTGCCAGCGCGTGGAGGAACGCGCACATTCCCGTCGGCGGGCCTACTCCGGTTCCTCGGCCTCCTGCTCCCGCAGGTACCGATCCACGGTTGCCACCTTGGCATGCATCGCGTCCACCGCGCCCGGGCGCAGGTCCGCCTTGAGCACGAGGCTGACCCGGCCGGCCCGGGCGGCGACCGCCTCGGTGGCCCGGCGGACCACGTCCATCACCTCGTCCCACTCGCCCTCGACGAGGGTGAACATCGCGTTGGTCTCGTTCGGCAGGCCGCTTTCCCTGACCACCCGGACGGCCTCCGCCACCAGCGCGCCGACATCCTCACCCACCCCCAGCGGGGTGACGCTGAACGCCACAAGCATGCCCACCGGAATATCACGGCCCGCCGTGGCGGCCCGCCGGCCGGGCGCCGCGGGCCAGCGGGCCCGCGGGTAGCGATGAGCGCGGAGACCCGCCGCCGCTGTCCCCGCCGTGTGTATCCGTTGGGTATCTAGGCTGCTGCAATATGTAGCCGTAGCGCGACAATGGACACAACGGGCACTGACGAATGTTCGCCACGTCACCCGTTGCGTGGCGAACCGGCACAATAGTGACGACTGGTCGCGTGGCCACCACCACAACGCTACGGCCGATCTGGACACGCAAACCCGCCACAACACCGGATGACGGCACGCCCTACCATTGGCCGCCGTGGGATGGACACGCGTGGCGCCCCACCGTCGGCCCGCCGGCGGCGGCAGCGGGGTACGCCACCACGGCAGGCGGCGACCGGTGGGCCCGGCCGCGCCGTGCCATCCCAACGTGAGCACGGTTGGGTGGTGGTGCCCGTGAGCTCCCGCACCCTGTTGGACGCTTTGAGCGACCTGGTGGTTGTCGTCGGCGGCGACGGACGGCTGCTTGATCTCGGTGCCGCGGCCCGCGCCTTCCTCGGGGACCGCATCACGGGCGTGACCCACGTGCGTGAGCTGCTGGACGTGGTCGAGCCCACGGCCCGTGGGCCGGTCGCCGAGGTCGTCGTGGACATGGTGCTGCGCACCGGCGAGTGGCGCGGCTCCGGCCACCTGCTGGACGCGGCCGGCAACCCGGTGCCCTTCGACGTCACGGTGCGGATGGACCGCGCCGGCTGGATCGTCATCGTCGCCAAGGACACCAGTGACCGGCACGCCCGCCGGGTGGCCGAGCAGGAGTCGCGGGCCAAGGACGAGTTCATGGCGCGCCTCGGCCACGAGCTGCGCACCCCGCTGAACGCCATGCTCGGGTTCGCGCAGCTGCTGGAGCTGGAGGCGCCCAGCAACCTGCTGGAGGACGTCGAGCGCATCATCACCGGCGGCCGGCACATGCAGTCGCTCATCGACGACGTGCTGGACCTGGCCCGGCTGCGGGCCGGCCGCGGCGAGATCATCAAGGCGCCGGTGAACGTCCTGGAGATCGTCGAGGGCGTCGTCGAGCTGGTCGAGCCGCTGGCCCAGCGCCGCGGCATCCGCCGGGTCATCCACCCGGCCGAGCCGCTGGTCGCCGACGCCGACCGGCGCCGGCTCTGGCAGGTGCTGCTCAACCTGGTCGGCAACGCGCTCAAGTACGGCCGGGATGGCGGCACGGTCCGGGTCGGGATCGTGCCGGTCACCGGCGGCCGGCTGCGGATCGAGGTCGAGGACGACGGCATCGGCCTGCCCCCGGACGCGATGGGCCGGCTGTTCCGCCCGTTCGAGCGGCTCGGCGCCGAGCGGACCAGGGTGGAGGGCAGCGGCCTCGGGCTGGCGCTCTCGCACGCGCTGGTCACCGCGATGGGCGGGGTGCTCACCGCGGCCAGCCGCCAGGGCGTGGGCAGCGTGTTCGCGGTGGTGCTGGACGCCGTCGACGTCCGCTACCCGCACCCCGACCCGGAGGAGGACATGTTCACGCCGGCCGCCGGGCGGGCGTCGCTGCCGGACGGCCTGCGGGTGGTGCACGTCAGCGGGGACCCGGCCACCCGGGCGATGGTCTCGCAGGCGCTGGCCCGCTCGTTCTCCGCGGACACGGTCAGCGTCCCGCGCGGCGCGCTCGCCCTGGACGCGGTCCGCCGCGCCCGGCCGCACATCATCATGATCGACCAGCAGCTGCCGGACACGACCGCGGCCGAGCTGCTCGGCGAGCTCGCCGCCGACCCGCGGGCCGCGAACATCCCGGCAGTGGTGCTCTCGGCCGACGACGACCCGGCCGAGGTGCTGCGGCTGCGCCACGCCGGCGCCCGCCAGGTCGTGCCGTCCCCGATGGACACCGGGGCGCTGGTCATCGCGGTCAGCAGCGCCGCCGGCCCGCAGCTGGCCGGGCTCGCCGACCCGGGCATCCAGCGCTCCGCCTGACCGTCCGGGCCAGCCCGGCCGTTTCCCGCCCGCGGGCCCGGGCCCGGGGGTGACCCTCGGCTACGCGCTGGCGCCCGCCTCGGGCTCGGGGTCGTGGACGAACCAGATCGTGGACAGCGCCGGCAGGGTGAGCGGCGCGGATGCCGGCAGGCCGTGGTGCGGCTGCTCGGTGGCGACGACCGCGCCCAGGTTCCCCTGGCCGGCGCCGCCGTAGACGGTGGCGTCGGTGTTGAGCACCTCGCGCCAGCGGCCGGGGGAGGGCAGGCCCAGCCGGTAGCCGTAGCGGGGGATACCGGAGAAGTTCGTGACGCAGGCGAGCGTCGGCGCCCCCGGCACACCGTCGGCTCGCCCGAACCGCAGGAACGACAGCACGTTGCTCTCGGCGTCGTTGGCGTCGATCCAGCGGAACCCGCTCGGCTCGACGTCGCGCGCCCACAGCGCCGGGGTCTGCCGGTAGGTCCGGTTCAGGTCGGTGACCAGGTGGGCGACGCCGGCGTGGGCCGGGTCGTCGAGGTGGTACCAGTCGAGCGTCGTCGCCTCGTCCCACTCCCGTTCCTGGGCGAACTCGCAGCCCATGAACAGCATCTGCTTGCCCGGGTGGGCCCACATGTAGCCGTAGAGCGCCCTCAGGTTGGCCAGCTGCTGCCAGCGGTCGCCGGGCATCTTGCGCAGCAGCGAGCCCTTTCCGTGCACGACCTCGTCATGGCTGAACGGCAGCACGTAGTTCTCGGTGTACGCGTACATCATCGAGAACGTGATCTGGTTGTGGTGGTAGACCCGGTAGATCGGCGCCCGGGACATGTAGTCGAGCGTGTCGTGCATCCAGCCCATGTTCCACTTGAACCCGAACCCGAGGCCGCCGAGATGCGTCGGGCGGGTGACCCCTGGCCAGGCCGTGGACTCCTCGGCGATCATCATCGCGCCCGGGACCTTGCGGTAGACGGTCGCGTTGACCTCCTGCAGGAACGACACCGCCTCCAGGTGCTCCCGGCCGCCGTGGACGTTCGGCGCCCAGCCACCGGCCGGGCGGGAGTAGTCGAGGTAGAGCATCGAGGCGACGGCGTCCACCCGCAGCCCGTCGACGTGGAACTCCTCGAACCAGTAGAGGGCGTTGGCGACGAGGAAGTTGCGCACCTCCGGCCGGCCGTAGTCGAACACGTAGGTGCCCCAGTCGGGGTGCTCGCCCCGGCGCGGGTCGGCGTGCTCGTACAGCGGCGTGCCGTCGAACCGGCCGAGCGCCCAGCCGTCCCGCGGGAAGTGCGCCGGCACCCAGTCGACGATCACGCCGATGCCCGCCTGGTGTAGCGCGTCGACGAGGTGGCGGAAGTCGTCCGGGCTGCCGAACCGCGACGTCGGGGCGTAGTAGGAGGACACCTGGTAGCCCCAGGAGCCGCCGAACGGGTGCTCGGCGACCGGCAGGAACTCGACGTGGGTGAAGCCCTTCTCCCTGACGTAGGCGACCAGCTCCTGCGCGAGCTGCCGGTAGGACAGGCCGCGCCGCCACGACCCCAGGTGGACCTCGTAGATCGAGATCGGCGCGGCGTGCCAGGCGGTGCCGGCCCGTTCGGCCATCCAGGCCGCGTCGGACCAGGTGTGGTCGGACTCGAAGACCACGCTGGCGGTGGCCGGCGGGGTCTCGGTGTGCGTGGCCATCGGGTCGGCCTTCTGCCGCCAGACGCCGTCGAACCCGAGGATCTCGTACTTGTACCGGGTGTAGGCCGGCACGCTGGGCACGAACAGCTCCCAGACGCCCGCCCCGCCGAGCGAGCGCATCGGGTGGGCACGGCCGTCCCAGAAGTCGAAGTCGCCGACCACCCGCACACCCCGCGCGTTGGGCGCCCAGACCGCGAAGCTGACCCCGCTGATCACCGAGCCGTCCGCGGCCGGGTAGCGGCGGACGCGCGCGCCGAGCACCGTCCACAGCCGCTCGTGCCGGCCCTCGCTGATCAGGTGGAGGTCCAGCTCGCCGATGGTGGGCAGGTAGCGGTACGGGTCGTCGACCACGTGGACGGAGTCCGGGTAGCGGACCTCCAGCCGGTAGTCGGGGACCTGGCCGCCGGGCACGGCCGCCGCGAACACCCCGCCGCTGTGCAGCCGGGTCGTCTCATGGCGCTGCCCGCCGGCCAGCACGGTCACCGCGACCGCGTCCGGCCGCAGCGCCCGCACGATCGTCCACTCCCCGGCCGGGTGCGCGCCGAGGATCCCGTGCGGGTCGTGGTGGTAGCCGCCGACCAGCCGGTCCAGCTCCTCGCGTGGCACGCCCAGGTCGGGCGGGGGCGTCCGGGGCCGGTCGGCGACCGCCGCCGAGGCGGCCGTTGCGCCGGGCAGGTCGCGGGCTGGCGGGTCACCCGCCGGGCCGCGGCGAGGGTCGTCGGTGTCGATCACTGCTTCCCCCAGGACGCTAGGGTCGGACGGGTCGTCGGTGGCGAGCGCCGGCCGGGGTGCCCGGGCGGGACACGGCTCGCCGGCGGCGGGCGGTGCGGCGATGATCGCACCCGGCCGACGGCGCGTCACCGGGCGGCCACGCCGGTGGGCGGGGCGGGCTCGGCGAGCAGCCGGCGCACCGACCCGAGCGGGATGACGATCCAGGACGGGCGGTGCCGCGCCTCGTAGAGCACCTCGTAGATCGCCTTGTCCAGCTCGAAGGCGCGCAGCACCACGTCGTACTCGGCGAGGTCCATGCCGCTGGCGGCGGCGTAGCCGGCCAGGAACGCCGACCGGTTGCGCTGCGCCCACTCCTGCGCCCGGTAGGGCAGCCCGGGCTCGCCAGCGCGCTCCAGCAGCATCGACTGGGCGGCGTAGTCGAACGAGCGGAGCATCCCGGCCACGTCCCGTAGCGGTGAGCTGGGCCGGCGGCGCTCGTCGACCGGGCGGGCCGGCTCGCCCTCGAAGTCGAACAGCACCCAGCCGAAGTCGGTCCGCAGCACCTGCCCGAGGTGCAGGTCGCCGTGCACCCGCTGCAGCGGCGGGGCCGCCGGCGCGTTGGCCAGGGCGTCGAACGCTGCCCTGGCGCCGCGCTCGCAGCCGGCGAGCTCCGGCACCCCGGCGAGCGCGGCGTCCAGGCGCGCGTGCAGGGTGTCGGCGGTCGCCCGCAGCGCCGGCCGGTCGGCCGGGACGGTCGGGAACAGCTGGGCGAGCAGGGTGTGCACCTCGGCGGTGGCGATGCCGAGCCGCTCGGCCTCGGCGGCGAAGTCCCCGCCGACCTCGTCGGGGTGCAGGTCGCCCTCCGCGTAGAGGTCGCGGACGCTGGCCAGCGCCAGCCGCCAGCCCTCGGTGCCGCTGCGCAGGTACGCCTGCAGGAAGGCGAGCGTGGTCTCGGTCTGCTCGCCGCCGGGGCCGGCCACGCTGCCCTCGAGCCAGGCCAGCGGACGGGCGACGTGCGGGCTGCCGGCGGCGGCCAGGGCCCTGGTGATCTCCAGATCGGGGTTGTGGCCCGGCCAGAGCCGGCGGAAGACCTTCAGGATGTAGTCCTCGCCGTACACGATCGAGGTGTTCGACTGCTCGACGCCGACCGTGTGCCCGGGCAGCCTGGCCAGCGGCTCGACGGCGTGCGCGGACAGCCCGTCGCGGTGGCCGCCGGCGGCCAGGAAGTCGAGCACGGCGGCACTGCCGACCGGGTCGTGCAGGCCGTCGTACACCAGGCCCAGCCCGGGCACGTCGCCGAGCAGCCCGCCGACCGGGCCGGGGGCGGCGTCCGGCCGGATCACCACGGGTACCTGGTAGCTGTCCGTCGGCCCGTTGTCGGCGAAGCGCATCTCGACGATGAGGTGGCGCAGCTGGTCGGTCAGGGCGACGTCCTGGGCGATCCGGGCGGCCGGGCCGGGCCGGCCCTTCCCGGCGAACCAGCGCTGCCTGGGCACCCACTCGGTCAGCAGCTCGGCGAGGGCGGCCGTGGTGGCCTCGTCGGCGGGGCCGGCGGCGGGGGATGTCGGATCGCGCACGTGCCGTCCTCCTTGCCGTCGTCGCCGCGGCCGTGGCCGTAGCCGTGACGCTAACGGGTCCGGATGTCCGGTTCGGTGCAGTTCGCCAGGTCTTGCTCTGCCGCAGTCCTTGCCCGGACAAACCGGTGGCCAGATGGATTCGTTACCCACCTGGACCCGTGCGACACGGCCCCGGGCCGCCCAGCCCTCTCCCTCCTAGGGGGTGAACTCCTCCAGTGACGTCAGGGCGAACCAGTAGTGCCCGTGGCCGGGGAGGGTGAGCAGGTACGGCAGCTCACCGATCCGCGGGAAGTGCACCCGGCCCAGCAGCTCCACCGGGACCATGCCCTCGAACCGGCGCAGGTCGAGCTCCACCGGCTGGGCGAACCGGGAGAGGTTGGCCACGCACAGCACGCGGTCGTCGCCGAGCTCGCGGACGTAGGCGAACACGGACGGGTTGGACGCCGCCAGCTCCTCGAACCTGCCGAGGCCGAAGACCGGGTGGCGCTTGCGCACCTCGATCATCCGCTTCGTCCAGGACAGGAACGACGTCGAGAGCCGCTGCCCGGCCTCCACGTTGAGGCTCTGGTAGCCGTAGACCGGGTCCATGATCGGCGGCAGGTAGAGCCGCGCCGGGTCGGCCTTGGAGAAACCGCCGTTGCGGTCCGGCGACCACTGCATCGGGGTGCGCACGCCGTCGCGGTCACCGAGGTAGATGTTGTCCCCCATGCCGATCTCGTCGCCGTAGTAGATCACCGGTGAACCCGGCAGCGAGAGCAACAGCGAGGTGAACAGCTCCATCTGGTCGCGGCTGTTGTCCAGCAGCGGGGCCAGCCGGCGGCGGATCCCGATGTTCGCCTTCATACGCGGGTCCTTCGCGTACTCGGCGTACATGTAGTCGCGCTCCTCGTCGGTCACCATCTCCAGGGTGAGCTCGTCGTGGTTGCGCAGGAAGATCCCCCACTGGCAGTTCGGCGGGATATCCGGGGTCTGGGCCAGGATCTCCGAGATCGGGTAGCGCGACTCCCGGCGCACCGCCATGAAGATGCGCGGCATCAGCGGGAAGTGGAACGCCATGTGGCACTCGTCGTCGTTGCCGAAGTACTGGACGACGTCCGACGGCCACTGGTTGGCCTCGGCGAGCAGCACCCGGTCCGCGTACTTCGCGTCGACCTCCTTGCGGAGCCGGCGCAGGTACTCGTGCGTCTCCGGAAGGTTCTCCCCGTTGGTGTCCTCGCGGACGTAGAGGTAGGGGACCGCGTCCAGGCGGAACCCGTCGATGCCGAGGTCCAGCCAGAACCGCAGGACCTCCAGCATCGCCTCCTGGACGTCCGGGTTGTCGTAGTTCAGGTCGGGCTGGTGGGAGAAGAACCGGTGCCAGTAGTACTGGCCGCGCACGGGGTCCCAGGCCCAGTTCGACTTCTCGGTGTCGACGAAGATGATCCGGGCGTCCGGGAAGCGGTCGTCCGTGTCCGACCAGATGTAGAAGTCGCCGTACGGGCCGGTCGGGTCGGAACGGGACGCCTGGAACCACGGGTGCTGGTCCGAGGTGTGGTTCATCACCATGTCGGCGATGATCCGGATGCCCCGCCGGTGCGCCTGCTCGACCAGCTCCACGAAGTCGCCGAGGTCGCCGAACTCGGGCAGGATCTGGAAGTAGTCGGAGATGTCGTAGCCGCCGTCGCGCAGCGGTGACTGGTAGATCGGCAGCAGCCAGAGGCAGTCGACGCCCAGCCACTGCAGGTAGTCGAGCTTCTCGATCAGGCCGCGCAGGTCGCCGGTGCCGTCGGCGTTGGAGTCGGCGAAGCCGCGGACCAGTACCTCGTAGAAGACGGCCCGCTTGTACCACAGCGGGTCGCTGGACAGCCGGTCACCGAGCAGCGGCTCGGAACCGGGATTGCGCGGTCGCTCCTCCTCGCCGGGCCGGCCGTTCGTCGCCGCGTTGACGCTCACGGTTTCCCCGCCCGCGGTCACGCGCGCCTGGTCACGGTGAGGATGTGAGCCGGCTCGACGTGTGGGTCGAGCCGGACGTAGTTCTCCTGGCCCCACGTGTAGGTGGCGCCGGTGAGCTCGTCGGTCACCTCGAAGGTCTCCCACCACTCCCGGCCGAGGGCGGGCATGTCCAGTCGCACGGTCGTCTCCCGAACAGCAAACGGGTCCAGATTCACGACGACGATCACGACGTCGGCGTCCGGGCCCGTCCCGGCCCGCTTGGAGTACACCATGATCTCGTCGCCGTCCGCGTGGTGCAGACGCAGGTTCCGCAACCAGTGGAGGGCGGGGTGGGCACGCCGTATGGCGTTCAGCGACGCCAGGTACGGGGCCAGCGAGTCGTTGGTGGCCTCGGCCGCGGCCCAGTCCCGCGGTCGGTACTGGTACTTCTCCGAGTCTAGGTACTCCTCGCTGCCCGGGCGGAGCGGGGTGTTCTCGAACAGCTCATAGCCCGAGTACACCCCCCACGTTGGAGCCAGCGTGGCGGCCAGGACAGCCCGGATCTTGAATGCCGGGCGACCCCCGTGCTGCAGGTACTCGCTCAAGATGTCAGGAGTGTTGACGAAGAAGTTCGGCCGCATGTAGTGCGCCGTGCCGAGCAGCTCCCTCGCGTACTCCTGCAGCTCCCACTTCGTGTTGCGCCAGGTGAAATAGGTGTACGACTGGGTGAACCCGACCATCGCCAGCGTGCGCATCATCGGCGGGCGGGTGAACGCCTCGGCGAGGAAGAGCACATCCGGTTCGGTCGCCTTTACCTCACGGATGAGCCACTCCCAGAACTCCACCGGCTTGGTGTGCGGGTTGTCCACCCGGAAGATTCGCACGCCGCGGGCGGTCCAGAACCGGACCACCCGCAGGATCTCGTGGTAGAGGCCGACCGGGTCGGCGTCGAAGTTCAGCGGATATATGTCCTGGTACTTCTTCGGCGGGTTCTCGGCGTAGGCGATCGACCCGTCGCTGCGCACGACGAACCATTCCGGGTGCTCCTTGGCCCACGGGTGGTCGGGCGCGCACTGCAGGGCCAGGTCGAGTGCCACCTCCAGGCCGAGCGAGCGGGCGCGGTCGACGAAGTAGTCGAAGTCCTCGAGCGTGCCGAGGTCGGGGTGCACCGCGTCGTGGCCGCCGTACTGGCTGCCGATCGCCCACGGCGAGCCCGGGTCGTCCGGCCCGGCGACGAGGGAGTTGTTCGGGCCCTTGCGGTTGATCTCGCCGATCGGGTGGATCGGCGGCAGGTAGACGACGTCGAAGCCCATCCTCGCGACCGCCGGCAGGCGCTCGGCCGCGGTGCGGAAGGTGCCCGACCGCGGCGGGTCGAGCGAGGCCCCCTCGGAGCGCGGGAAGAGCTCGTACCAGCTGCCGTACAGCGCCCGCTGCCGGTCGACCCACACCCGGTACAGCGGCGAGCGGGTGAGCAGCTCGCGCAGCGGGTGGCGGTCGAGCACCGCGTGCAGCGCGGGCGCGCGGACCGGGGCGATCCGGGCGTGCGGGTCCTCGATCGCGTCGTCGCGCAGCGTGGCGGCGGCGGCCGCGAGGTCGGCGCGCGCGCTCTCCGGCACCCCGGGCAGGGCGCGCAGCAACAGCCGGGCGCCGTCCTCGAAGTCGACCGCCAGCTCGTCAACCCCCTGGCCGGCGTCGACCTTGATCTCGATGTTGTGGATCCAGGTGGCCACCGGGTCGGCCCAGGCCTCGATGCGCAGGCCCCACAGCCCCTCGGCGGTCACCGTGACGTCCGCCTCGTAGCGGTCGGTTCCCGGGCCCACCAGGCGCATCCGGGTGAACGGCTCGCCGCGGCCGTCCGGGCCGGACAGCACCACGTTGGCGCCGATCAGGTCGTGGCCCTCGCGGAAGATGGTCGCGCCCACCGTGAGGGTTTCCCCGATCACCGCGCGTGCCGGCCACTGACCACACGAGACGACCGGGGTCACGTCGGAGATGACCACCCGGCCTACGGAACGTCCGATCATCATCCCGACCTTATCCAGGCGAACCACCCCTCAATGATCCGCCTTCTGGATGGCAATTGGCGATACCCCGGATGTGAACAGCGGGCGACGATCCGAGATCACCGGATGCCCGAATGTGGTGAGGGCGGAGTGTTGCCGGCGCCGCCCGGGCGGGCCGCCCGGGGTCCCGGTGTCCACAGGTTGGGGGTTTCCCGGGCGCCCCCCGCCCCGAAACCGCCGATGGGCGCCTCGGCGCGGATGGCCGGCCTCGCCCCAATTCGTCACCCGCCGTCACGGCCGACGCAATTCGTGACCATCAGCGGTCAGCCGTCGTTGACAACCGTGGCCCGGTGGTGCCGGCAGGAATTTCGTTCCATGACCGCCGCCGCGGCCAGGCCGAAGCCGGGAACGGCGGGCACAGGCCGATTGCGGGATGCGGCTGGCGCCGGTCGCGGCCAGGCGCCGCAGGGATTTCCGGAGCCGGGAGCGACGATCACGCCGGGGCCGATCGTGGGATGTGGCGCACAGCGGTCGCGTTCGGTTAGCCCGGGCGTGCCGGAGCCGCGAACGGCGATCGCGGCTGATCGTGGTCCGTGGCCCGGACGGTCGCGACCGCGGCCCCGGCGCGAGGTGCCGTGTCGGGATCCCGACACGGCTGCCGGGCTGGCCGCGTCGGGCGGGATCCTCCCTCGGGAGGAGGGATGGCGGCCGCGGACGGCTCCGGGGAGTCGCCTGGCCGCGGGGCGCGGCGTCAGGCCGACGACGGGGGGATCCGGCGCCCCTGGACCGGTGGCGCCCGCGCGGGCGGCTGCTGAGCCTTGTCGGCGAAGTGTTGTTCCCGTGTGGAACTTTCCACGGTCCGGGTCGTTGCTCATGGATGGAGGCCGTCCCGGCATGGGTGGCCGGACGGGCGTTCGTGTCCTGACGTACACGCGTGGTTGTCTGGCCCACCCGGCCGCGGGCTAGGCTGCCGATCGCAGAAGACCAGCGGCCAATGGGCGGCCCGGCCACGCGGCCGGCCGTGCCGCTTCGGCCAGGCGTCCTCGGAGCACCCCGGTGACCGTGCCGGGGTGCCGGCGCACGGGGCACCGGTGCCTCGTCCGAACAGACAGCTGGAGGAGCAGTGGGAGTCAGCCTCACCAAGGGCGGCAACGTCTCGTTGTCGAAGGAGGCGCCCGGTCTCACGAACATCGTCGTCGGTCTCGGTTGGGACGCGCGCACCACGACCGGCATCGACTTCGACCTCGACGCGAGCGCCATCGCCTGCCGCGCCGACGGCAAGGTGCTCAACGACCAGTACTTCATCTTCTTCAACAACCTGCGCAGCCCGGACGGCTCGATCGAGCACATGGGCGACAACCTCACCGGTGAGGGCGAGGGCGACGACGAGCAGGTCAAGGTCAACCTGGCCGCGCTGCCGCCGGAGATCGACAAGATCGTCTTCCCCGTCTCGATCTACGACGCGGACGCCCGCCAGCAGAGCTTCGGCCAGGTGCGCAACGCCTTCATCCGGATCGTGAACGCCCAGGGCGGCGCCGAGATCGCCCGGTACGACCTGTCGGAGGACGCCTCCACCGAGACCGCCATGGTCTTCGGCGAGGTCTACCGGCACGGCGCCGACTGGAAGTTCCGGGCGGTCGGCCAGGGCTACGCGACCGGCCTGCGCGGGATCGCCCAGGACTACGGCGTCAACGTCTGATCGGTCGCGCGTCCGCGC
>JADGHD010000442.1 GCA_019689615.1 Frankia sp.
CCCGCCGCCTCGTCGTCCGCCGCCTCTCCTGCCGCCGCCTCTCCTGCCGCCGCCGCGCCGGCCGCGCAGTCGCCGACCGGTGGGTCGCCGACTGGCGGGTCGCCGCGGGCCTCCGCTCCGGCCGCCCCGGCGCCCGCGGCTGGCGGTGCCGCCGCGCCGGCCGGCGCCGGATCCCGGGCCAGCGAGCGGGCCGACGTGGAGCCGTCCCCGTCCGTCGAGGCGGCCGGTCAGCTCGTCGCGACCCTGGCCAGCGCGATGCGCTGCGAGCCGAGCGAGTTCGCCGACTCGGTGCCCGCGATCGCCGCGATCCTGGACGAGGGTGGGTGGCCGGCGCCCGCCCTGGCCACGCACCTGGTGGCGATCGTCGTCGGCGGGGTGCGGATCGGCGGCGGCGACAGCCCGGCCGCGAGCCTCGCCTGGCGGATCAAGCACCTGCCCAGGACCTGCGCGGAATGCCCGTGCCGGTCGTGTCGCTCCTGGCGCTCCCAGCCCGCGGCGGTTGCGGGGCGCGACGCGGGGCGGGCCGCCGCCGACACCGGCGCGCGGCCTGAGCAGAGCGCCCCCGGGTCCGCGGACCAGATGCTCCTGCCCGACCTCAGCGCGATCGAGCAGGCTGCCGCCGCCGGCGCCCGCCAGGCCGCGTGGGAACGCGCCCGGGCCTCCTGACGGGAGGGCCCTGGCTTCGGGCAAGCCGCCGCCGGGCGCACCGGCCGTCGGTCGAACGGCTCGCGCGCCCGGCGCGGTTTCGCCCGTCAGCCGGCGGCCCGCAGGGCGGGCCTGTCCGCCGGGCTGGTGAGCCCGGCGCCCGCGACCGGCCGCAGCGCCACCTCGCGCCCGACCTCGAGGCCGAGCGTCGGCAGCGCGTCCCGGGTGAGCGTCACGGTGGTCACCTCGCCGGTGCCGGTCGCGACCTCCACCCGGATCTCGAAGCCGACCCGGGTGATCCGGGTGACCCGGCCGAGCACATCGCCAGGCTGTGGGCTGTCGGTGTGGATCCGGATGTCGTGCGGGCGGACCAACTGGCCGCCGAGCTGGGTGACCGGGCCCAGGAAGCGCATGACGAACTCGTTGGCCGGCCGGTCGTACAGGTCGTCCGGCGAGCCGATCTGCTCGACCCGGCCCTCGTTGATGACCACGATCTCGTCCGCGACCTCGAGCGCCTCCTCCTGGTCGTGGGTGACGAAGACCGTGGTCACGTGGACCTCGTCGTGCAGGCGGCGCAGCCAGTCCCGCAGCTCCTTGCGGACCTTGGCGTCCAGGGCGCCGAACGGCTCGTCGAGCAGCAGGACCGTCGGCGCCACCGCGAGCGCGCGGGCCAGCGCCATCCGCTGGCGCTGGCCGCCGGACAGCTGCGCGGGCAGCCGGTCGGCGAACGGCGTCAGGTGGACCAGGGCCAGCAGCTCGTCGACCCGCTCGCGGATCTCGGCTTTCGGCCGGCGGCGGATCTCCAGGCCGAAGGCGATGTTGCGGCGCACGGTCAGGTGCTTGAACGCGGCGTAGTGCTGGAAGACGAAGCCCACGTTGCGCTTCTGTGGCGGCAGCCGGGTCGCGTCGACGCCCTCGATCTCGATCCGCCCGGTGTCCGCCGTCTCCAGGCCGGCGATGATCCGCAGCAGCGTGGACTTGCCGCCGCCCGACGGGCCGAGCAGCGCCGTCAGCTGGCCGGTCGGGATGCTCACGGAGACGTTGTCAAGCGCGACGAAGTCGCCGAACCGCTTGCCAACGTCAATGATCTCGATACTCACCGCTTGCCTTTCGGGCGGAAGACCGACACGACGATGACGCTGGCGACCGCGACCAGGGCCAGCAGGAAGGCGGTGGCGTAGGCGCCGCCCTTGTCGAAGTTGAGGTACTTCTCCTCGACGACGAGGGTCGCGGTCCGGGTGGCGCCGAGCACGTTGCCCGACACGACCTTCACCGCGCCGAACTCGCCCATGGAGCGGGCGAGGCTGAGCACCACGCCGTAGGCGACGCCCCACTTGATCGCGGGCAGGGTGATCCGGCGGAACGTGGCCAGCGGGCCCGCACCGAGGCTGCGGGCGGCCTGCTCCTGCTCGTCGCCGACCTCCTCCAGGACCGGAACGACCTCCCGGATCACCAGCGGCAGCGCGACGAACGTCGTCGCCAGCACCATGCCGGGCGTCGAGAAGATGATCTGCAGGCCGGCGTCCTCGAGCGCCGGCCCGAACCAGCCGTCCCGGCCGCCGTAGACGAGGATCAGCGCGAGGCCGACGACGATCGGCGACACCGACAGCGGCACGTCGAGCAGCGCGTTGAGCACCCGCTTGCCCGGGAAGTCGTAGCGCACCAGCAGCAGCGAGATGCCGACGCCGAACACCGTGTTGATCGCCACCGAGATCGCCGCGATCTGCAGCGACAGCAGCAGCGCGTGCACGGTGTCCGGGTCGCTCAGCACGTCGCGCAGGGAGTCGAAGCCGTCCTTGAACGCGTTCTGGCCGACGAGGTAGAGCGGCCAGGCGATCAGCAGGAACAGGTACCCGATCACCACCAGGCGCAGCAGGTAGGCGACCGGCCCCGGGCGGCCGGACCTGGTCCTGGCCGGCCGGGCGGCCCTGGCCGGCGGGGCGGGCTCGGCGAAGCCGGCGGGCGCGGCCGTCGCAACCCCGGCCGCGTCCTTCGGCGGCTGGGTCAGGTCGTGGTCAGCCACGGCGCACCACCCGCCGCTGCAGCACGTCGACGAGGACGATGACGACGAGCGAGATCGCCAGCAGGATCACGGCGACCGCGGCGGCGTTGTCCGGGTTGTCGTTCTCGATGCTGCTCAGGATGCGGACCGAGGCCACCTCGGTGCGCAGCGGCAGGTTGCCGGACAGCAGCACCAGCGACCCGTACTCGCCGACGGCGCGGGCGAACGACAGCGTCGCGCCCGCGGCGATCGCCGGGGCGATGCTCGGCAGGATGATCCGCCGGAAGATGGTGAACCGGCTGGCGCCGAGCGACGCCGCCGCTTCCTCGGCCTCCCGGTCGAGCTCGGCCAGCACCGGCTGCACCGAGCGGACGACGAACGGCGTCGTGACGAACAGGAACGCCAGGAAGACCGCGATCCGGGTGTTGGCGATGTTGACCCCCAGCGGGCTGCCCGGCCCGTAGAGGGACAGCAGCACCAGACCGGCCACGATCGTCGGCAGCGCGAACGGGACGTCGATGATGATCTCAATGGCCCGCTGGCCGGGGAACCGGTCGCGCACGAGCACCCAGGCGATCAGCGTGCCCATCACGACGTTGACCGCGGTGACGCCGAGCGCGGTGAGCACGGTGAGCCGGATCGCCGCCGCGGTCGCCTCGTTGGTCAGCGCCCGGGAGAACGTGCTCCAGCCACCCTCCGCGGCGGTCGCGGCCACGGCGGCCAGCGGGATCAGCACGAGCAGGCTGAACCACAGCATGGCGATGCCGAGGCCCAGCCCGGACGCGCGGGTGAGCTGGCGACCCGAGGCAGAACGGCCCAGGCGGGCCGGCCGGCGCACACGCGCCGACCGACCCGCCTGGACGGTGGTCGTTGGCGTCACTCGGCCTTCCCGGACTCCGCGATGATCTTCGTGATGATCCCGGTGTCCTCGTCGAAGAACTTCTTCGACAGGGCGGACCAGCTCTCGAAGTCCTTGTCCACGGTCAGCAGCTGCTTGATGTCCGGGAACGGGTTGGTCTCGTCAAGAGCACCCTCGACACCCGTGGTGTCGACGCCCTCGATGATCGGCCGGAAGCCCTTCAGCGCGAACTGGCGCTGGCCCTCCGTGCTCAGCACGAAGTCCAGCCACTCCTGGGCCTTCGGGTTCGCGTTGATCAGGACCGCGCCCGGGTTCTCGATCAGGATCGAGGTGTCGGGGTAGATCCAGTCGAGCTCCTCGCCGTTCTGCCGGGCCAGGATGGCCTCGTTCTCGTAGGCGAGCAGGACGTCGCCGGTGCCGCTGAGGAAGCTGGTGGTGGCGTCACGGCCGCTGTTCGGCAGCGCGACGACGTTGTCGAACAGCTTCCGCACGAACTCCTCGGCCTCGGCGTCGGTGCCGCCGTTCGCCGCGATGTGGCCCCAGGCGGCCAGCGCGTTCCAGCGGGCAGCGCCGGACGACGCCGGGTTGGGCGTCACGATGCTGATGCCCGGCTTGATCAGGTCGTCCCAGCCCTGGATGTTCTTCGGGTTGCCCGGGCGAACCGCGAGCACGACCACCGACGAGGACACGATGCCGTGGTTCGGCCCGTCGTCCCAGGTGTCGGCGACCAGCCCGGCGTCGACCAGCCGGGTGACGTCGCTGGTGACGGAGAAGTGGACGTAGTCGGCCTTCAGGCCGGCGACGACGGCCCGGCTCTGGTCGCCGGACGCGCCGTACGAGGTCTCGAAGGTGACCCCCTTGCCGGCCTCCGTCTTGACCCATTCGTCGGCGATCGCCTTGTTCGCCGCCTCCGGTACGGCGAAGCCGACGATGTGCAGTGTGGTCCCCCCACCGCCCCCGCTGGCGTCGTCGTCACCGCCGCCGCAGGCCGCCAGGGTCAGGCCTACGGCGAGGGCGGCCGCGGCTGCCGCCACCCTGTTCCGGATCTTCATTGG
>JADGHD010000443.1 GCA_019689615.1 Frankia sp.
GGGTGGGCCCGTGGGGCGGAGCGTGAGGTAGTCTTGTCCGGCCATGTGCCCCTCGCGTCGTGCCTCGCTGCCGTCGCCGCGGCTACTAGCCCCGCGGCCACGGCTGGCCGGGCTGCTCGGCGGCCTGCTCCTTAGTTGCCGCGGCGGGGCCTGACTTCCTAGCTGGCTTCCCCGCCGCGGAGTTCTTCGCGCGTCAGCACCCCGGCGGCCCTCGCAGCCGAGGGCCTCGACAGGAAGCAGATGCAGTGATCCACAATCCGCAGGTCCCGTCCGGCATGCCCATCGACAAGTACCGGCCGTTCCAGCCGGTGAACCTCCCGGACCGCACCTGGCCGAGCAGGCAGATCACGAAGGCGCCGCTGTGGTGCAGCGTCGACCTGCGTGACGGCAACCAGGCACTGGTCGACCCGATGACCCCCGACCGCAAGATGAAGATGTTCGACCTGCTGGTACGGATGGGCTACAAGGAGATCGAGGTCGGCTTCCCGGCGGCCAGCCAGACCGACTACGACTTCATCCGCCAGCTCATCGAGGGCGGCCACATCCCGGACGACGTCACCATCCAGGTACTGACCCAGGCCCGCGAGGAGCTGATCGAGCGGACCGTCCAGTCCCTGGTCGGCGCCCGCCGGGCGCTGCTGCACCTGTACAACTCGACCTCAACGCTGCAGCGCCGCGTCGTGTTCAACCAGGACCGGGCCGGGATCACCGAGATCGCGGTCCGCGGCGCCGGCTGGGCCATGCAGTACGCCGAGAAGATCCTCGACGACCGGACCGACCTGTACTGGCAGTACAGCCCCGAGTCGTTCACCGGCACCGAGCTCGACTACGCGGTCGAGGTCTGCGAGGCGGTCATGGACGTCTGGCAGCCCACCCCCGACCGCCCGGTGGTGCTGAACCTGCCGGCGACCGTCGAGATGTCCACGCCGAACGTCTACGCCGACCAGATCGAGTGGATGAGCCGCAACCTCACCCGCCGCGACTCGGTCGTGCTGTCCCTGCACCCGCACAACGACCGCGGCTGCGCGGTCGCCGCCGCGGAGCTCGGCATCATGGCCGGCGCGGACCGCGTCGAGGGCTGCCTGTTCGGCAACGGCGAGCGGACCGGCAACGTCTGCCTGGTCACCCTGGGGATGAACCTGTTCTCCCAGGGCATCGACCCGATGATCGACTTCTCGGACATCGACGAGATCCGCCGGACCGTCGAGTACTGCAACCAGCTGCCGGTACACCCGCGCCACCCGTACGGCGGCGACCTGGTCTACACCGCCTTCTCCGGCTCCCACCAGGACGCCATCAAGAAGGGCTTCGAGGCGATGGAGCGGACCGGCCAGCGGCTGTGGGAGGTTCCGTACCTGCCGATCGACCCGAAGGACGTCGGCCGCACCTACGAGGCGGTGATCCGGGTCAACAGCCAGTCCGGCAAGGGCGGCGTCGCCTACCTGATGAAGACCGAGCAGGGCCTGGACCTGCCGCGCCGGCTGCAGATCGAGTTCTCCCAGGTCGTCCAGCGGCACACCGACGGCGAGGGCGGCGAGGTGACGGCCCCCGAGCTGTGGGACATGTTCCGCCGCGAGTACTTCCTCGACGCGAGCGCCGGCCCGGCCGCGCTGGAGATCGTCCGCTTCCGGACCAGCGCAGGCGACGGCGAGCGCGACGAGGTCAGCGTGGACGTCCGCTGGAACGGCGTCGACGAGGTGCTCACCGGCACCGGCAACGGGCCGATCGACGCGTTCGTGAACGCGCTGGCCGGCCGGGGCGTGAAGGTGCGCGTGTACGACTACCACGAGCACGCCATCGGCGGTGGCGCCGACGCCAGGGCCGCGGCCTACCTGGAGGTGGCGGTCGAGGAGGCGAACGGCGCCGGCAGGGCGCTCTGGGGCGTCGGTGTCGACCCGAACATCGTCACCGCCTCGCTGCGCGCGGTCGTCAGCGCCGTGAACCGGGCCGCCCGCGCCAACGCGCTGCCGGCCCCGGCTCCGGTGGAGGCCGTCGCCGCCGTCTGACGCCGGCCGGTACCGGCCGGTGCGCCCGTCCGTGCGCCCCCCGGCGCCCAGCGGTGCCAGGGGGGCGCACGTGGTCGGTTGGATAGGGTCCAGGGTCATGAAGCTTGCGGTCATCGGTGGCGACGGGATCGGTCCCGAGGTGGTCGCGGAGGGCCTGCGGGTCCTGCGCGCGGTGCACGACAAGGTGGAGACCACCGAGTACGACCTGGGCGCGCGCCGCTGGCGCCAGACCGGGGAGACGCTGCCCGACTCCGTGCTCGAGGAGCTGCGCGGGCACGACGCGATCCTGCTCGGCGCCGTCGGTGACCCGGGCGTGCCGAGCGGCGTGCTGGAGCGCGGTCTGCTGCTGCGCCTGCGGTTCGAGCTCGACCACCACGTCAACCTGCGGCCGGTCCGGCTCTACCCGGGGGTGGTCTCGCCGCTGGCCGGTGAGCCGACGATCGACATGATCGTGGTGCGGGAGGGCACCGAGGGCCCGTACGCCGGCGCGGGCGGCGTGCTGCGCCGCGGCACCCCGCACGAGATCGCCACCGAGGAGAGCATCAACACCCGGTTCGGCGTCGAGCGGGTCGTGCGCGACGCGTTCCGCCGCGCCCAGCGCCGGCCGCGGCGCAAGCTCACCCTGGTGCACAAGAACAACGTGCTGACCAAGGCCGGTGACCTGTGGTCGCGCACGGTCGCCGAGGTCGCGAACGAGTTCCCCGAGGTCAGCGTCGACTACCAGCACGCCGACGCGGCCAGCATGTTCTTCATCACCGACCCCGGCCGTTTCGACGTGATCGTCACCGACAACCTCTTCGGCGACATCATCACCGACATCGGGGCCGCGATCACCGGTGGCATCGGGCTGGCCGCCAGCGGCAACCTCGACCCGTCCGGCACCAACCCGAGCATGTTCGAGCCGGTCCACGGCAGCGCGCCGGACATCGCCGGGAAGGGTATCGCCGACCCGACCGCCACCGTCGCCTCGGTCGCCATGCTGCTCGACCACCTCGGCCTGACCGCCGAGGCGGCCAAGGTGGACAAGGCCGTTGCCGACTCGCTGGCCGCCCGCGCCAGGACCCCCGGCAGCCGTCCGTCCACCCGGGAGGTCGGCGAGGACCTGGCCCGCCGCGCCGCCGGCTGAGCGCGCCCCGTCCCGTCGTGGCGGGTGGCGCCGGTTCGCGCCGGTGCCGCCCGCCACGTTTTCGTCCGGTGGCGGCCAGCCGAGCCGCACCGGGCTCGTGAAGGCCGCTCTGCGCCAGCGCCGGCTGGCGGGCAACGGGGCCGGTCCGCGCTGGTCGCGTGCCGGGTGCGGCTGCGCTGGCAGATCGGAGGACATCCGATATTCGCGTCTCCCCGTTCCGGCGGGGAGCCGCTATCCTCAAGGCAGCCGTAGATCCGGTACGACGGCAGCCGACACGGGGCCCGACCACGGCGAAGTTCGGCCGTTACGTCATCACCAGCACGCCAATCGGCAGCGCCACGCCTTGTCGCCCTCGTTCGTGTTGCCCATCTGAGGAGCAAGCCCGTGCCCATCACACCCACGTCGAAGATCTGGATGAATGGCGAGTTCGTCGACTGGGACGACGCCAAGGTCCACGTGCTGACCCCGACCCTGCACTACGGCTGGGGGGTGTTCGAGGGCATCCGCGCCTACTCCACTCCTCGGGGCAGCGCGGTCTTCCGGCTGACCGACCACATCGCCCGGCTCTACCGCAGCGCCAAGATCTACATGATGGAGCCGCGGTTCACCCAGGAGGAGTTCGTCCAGGCGACCAAGGACACCGTCGCCGCGAACAACCTCGAGGAGTGCTACATCCGGCCGCTGGTCTACCTCGGCTACGGCGAGATGGGCCTCAACCCGCTGGGCTCGACCGTCGAGGCGATGATCGCGGTCTGGCCGTGGGGCGCCTACCTGGGCGAGGACGCGCTGGAGCGGGGCGCCCGGGTCATCATCTCCAGCTGGCGGCGCAACGACGTCAACATCACCCCGCCGGCCGCCAAGGCCACCGGCCAGTACCTGAACTCCTCGCTGGCCAAGGTCGCCGCGGTCAAGGCCGGCTATGACGAGGCCATCCTGACCAGCCCGGCCGGCCACATCGCCGACGGCTCCGGCGAGAACGTCTTCATCGTCGTCGGCCGCACGCTGGTCACCCCGCCGCTGACCGACGGCGCGCTGGGCGGGATCACCCGCGCCTCCGTCATGCAGATCGCCGCGGACCAGGGCTACGAGGTGCTGGAGAAGCACATCGTCCGCACCGACCTCTACCTCGCCGACGAGGCCTTCTTCACCGGAACCGCCGCGGAGATCGTGCCGATCGCCGAGGTCGACGACCGCTCCATCGGCACCGGCCGCCCCGGCCCGGTCACCCGGGAGATCGCCGAGATCTTCCACCAGGCCACCACCGGCCAGCTCGACCGGTACAAGGACTGGAACGAGTACGTCCACGAGTGATCGGTAAAGCCCGGGCGCCGCGCGCGGCCGCCCGGGGCGAGGGCCGTCCCGTGGCCGGCCCCCCCCCCCGCCCCCGCCCCGGGGGGGCGCGCCCCCGGGCGGCGGGGGGGGGTAAAA
>JADGHD010000444.1 GCA_019689615.1 Frankia sp.
TGGTCTCGCTCGGTCAGGGCGGGCGGCGGGGCGGCGGGGCGCCGCCGGGCCGGCCGCGGCGTGACCTCGTACACCGGCCAGCCGGCGTGCCGGCCGGCCGCCACGCGCACGCCGCGGGACAGCCAGCGCGGCGGCTCGTTCGGCTCGGGGCGGACCCGGTGGCGGGCGAGCTGCGCGCGCACCCGCTCGGCCGAGCCGTAGAGCTTCTTCCCGCCGGTGACCGGGAGCGCGACCGACTCGATCAGTCGCACCTGCCAGCTGACCACGCCCGCGGCCCGCGGCGGGTCAGTAGGCGACGAACAGGATCTCTTCCCGGCTGTACTCCAGGTCCGGGTGCTTCTCGGCGAGGTGCGCCTGCGCCTTCTCCACGAGGTCGTCCTCGTCGACACCGATGATCCGGGTGCCGCACGGGCAGTCCAGCGTCGTCTTCATCGGCCTCTCCCTCGCCACACCGCCGCGGCCGGCCAGCTGAGGGCCACCACCGTGGCCACGACAGCCTCGCCGGGGCCCGGCTGCCGCGCCGGGCTGACCGCGTCGTTTGCCCAGTGGATGCTAGTCCGTCCGCCGCCGCGGGGCCGGGCGGCGCGGCGGCGGGCCGGCGCCACCAGGCCACGGCGCGCGGGGCGTGGGCACCGCCGGCCGGCCCGGGCGGATGGGACGACACGTGACCGACACGATGTCGCGGTTGGGGTCCCGTCGTGGAGGAATCGGTAGGATCACGGCATCAGGCCCGGTCCGGTGCACACCGTTTGTGCGAGCGTCGGGCCGGCCCGCGCCGCGTGGGGCGGCGTGGGCGTCTCGATCCAGTCACGCACGCGACGCCGCTCGGCCGTCCCCGGCCGGCGGCACCGGTACTGAACGACCAGCCGACTACCCCGGCGCACGCTCCCGCGTGCGCCAGCACGTGGACGACGCGTGCGCGCCGCCGTCCAGCCAAGGCTGGTGGCGGAGCGCACCTTGTCGGCCACGGCGCGGCGGCAGCGGATTGACCGCTAGTGACGCTGCGGCCACGCCAAGATGACAACTTGACAGCGATGCCGGAGGACCTGAGGCATGACGAGTAACGGCAGACCACCAGAGGCACTCGAAGGGCACGTGCTCGCCAGCTCCAGCCGGAGTGCCGCGTGCCCGCCGCCGTAGTCGCCCACTTCGTCGTCGCCGCCCTGCTGCCGGCACTGGCCCGCCGGCTCGGAGCGCGGGTCTACCTCGTCGCCGCCCTCGTCCCGGCGGCCGTGTTCGGCTGGCTGCTGACCAGGACCGGCCCGGTGGGCGACGGCGCCCGCCCGCGGTCCAGCGTCGACTGGGCGCCCGACCTGCACCTGGCTGCCTCCTTCCGGCTCAGCCCGCTGGCCCTGCTGATGGCCCTGCTGGTCAGCGGGATCGGCGCGCTCGTGCTGGCGTACGCCCGCTGGTACCACGCCGCCGACGAGAACGGGTCGGGCCGCTCGGCCAGCGCGCTGCTGGCGTTCGCCGGGGCGATGCTGGGGCTCGTCCTCGCCGACGACGTGCTGACGCTCTACGTCTTCTGGGAGCTCACCACGGTCTTCTCGTTCCTGCTGATCGGCGGGAACGGGCTGGCGGCGCTGGCCAGGCGCTCGGCGGCGCAGGCGCTGCTGATCACCACCTGCGGCGGGCTCACCATGCTGGCCGGCCTCATCCTGCTCGGCGAGGCCGCCGGCACCTACCGGATCTCGGGCATCCTCGCCGACCCGCCGGCCGCCACCAGCCAGGTGGTCGTCGCCGGCGTGCTCATCCTCGTCGGGGCGGCCAGCAAGTCGGCGCTGCTGCCGTTCTCCTCCTGGCTGCCGGCGGCCATGGTGGCGCCGACCCCGGTCAGCGCCTACCTGCACGCCGCGGCCATGGTGAAGGCCGGGGTGTTCCTCGTCGCCACCCTGACCCCGGCGTTCGCCACCGTGCCCGGCTGGCGCGCGCCCGCCGTCGTCCTCGGGGCCACGACGATGATCGTCGCCGGCCTGCGGGCGCTGGCCATGACCGACCTCAAGCAGCTGCTCGCCTACGGCACGGTCAGCCAGCTGGGCTTCCTCACCGCGCTGGTCGGGTTCGGCACCCGCACGGCGGCGCTCGCCGGCGCGGCCATGATCCTCGCTCACGCGCTGTTCAAGGCCGCGCTGTTCATGGTCGTCGGGATCGTCGACCGCCGGGCCGGCACGCGCGACCTGCGGGCGCTGTCCGGGATCGGCACCAGGGCGCCGCTGCTGCTGGCCGCGGCCGTCGCCGCGGCGGCGTCGATGGCGGGGCTGCCGCCCTTCCTCGGCTTCGTGGCCAAGGAGGCCGCGTTCGAGGCGTTCTGGGGCGGCCCGGCCACCCAGCTCGCCCTGCTGGCGGTGCTGGTCGTCGGCGCGGCGCTGACCGCCGGCTACTCGATCCGCTTCGTGTGGGGGGCCTTCGCGGACAAGCCCGACGCGAGCCCCACGACGCTCGCGCCGGCCAGCCCGCTGTTCACGGCGCCCGCCGTGCTGCTGGCCGCCGCCGGGCTGGGCCTGGGAATCGCCGCGCCGGCGGTGGACACGTTCGTGGCCGCCTACGCCGACGTGTTCGGGCCGGACCGGCTGGGCCACTACCACCTGGCGCTCTGGCACGGCCCGGCCGCGGCGCTGCTGCTGTCGGCCATCGCGCTCGCCGGTGGCGTGGCGGTGTTCCTCGGCGAGAAGTCCGTCGAGGAGGGCCGGGGCGTCCCGCAGGTGGGGCAGCGGCTGCCGTGGTTCCTCGACAGCCAGCGCGGCTACGAGCAGGTGGTGCGCGGCGTCGACCGGCTCGCGGTCGCGGTCGCCGCCCGCACCCAGGTCGGCTCGCTGCCGATCTACCTCGGCGTGATCATGCTGGTGCTGCTCGCCGGGCCCGGCCTGGCCCTGCTGTTCGGCACGTCCTGGACGGGCACCGACATACCGGTCTGGGACTACGCGATCCAGCTGCCCCTGGCGGCGATCGTGCTCATCAGCGCGTTCACGGTGATCAGGACGCACAGCCGGCTGACCGCGGCCCTGCTGCTCGGCGCCGTCGGCTATGGCATCGGCGCGCTGTTCATCATCGACGGCGCGCCCGACCTGGCGCTCGCGCAGTTCCTGGTCGAGTCGCTGTCGCTGATCGCCTTCGTGTTCGTGCTGCGCCGGATGCCGGTGCGGTTCACCACCGCGGGCCGCTCGGCGGTGCTGCGCTGGCCGCGCATCCTCATCGCCAGCGCGGTCGGGCTGCTCATCGCCGCGTTCGCCGTCGCGACCGCCGCCAGGCCCAGCGGGCTCGGCGAGGCGAGCAGCCAGTTCATCGCCCGCTCGCCGGCGCAGACCGGCGCGACGAACGTGGTGAACGCGATCATCATCGACTTCCGGGCGCTGGACACCCTCGGCGAGATCTCGGTGCTCGCGGTCGCCGCGCTCGGCGTCGCCAGCATGTCGCTGGTCCTCACCTCGGGCCGGGGCGGCGGGCGTGGCCCGGACGGGCGCGTCGTGCCACCCGAGCCACCGGTGGAGCCCGGGGACCTGCTCGCCACCGGGACCGCCGCCGACCCGGCGGTGATCGCCCGGGCGAAGGCCGAGGCCCAGGGCGGCGGCCAGCCGGCGGCCGGCGACCCGGAGGACGAGCTGGCCCGCCGCTCGGTCCTGCTCGAGGTGACCACCAGGGCGGTGTTCCCGGTGGTGCTGGTCTTCTCCGTGTACCTGCTGCTCGCCGGGCACACCCGCACCGGCGGCGGCTTCTCCGGGGGCCTCGTGGCCGGGCTCGCCTTCGTGCTGCGCTACGTCGCCGGCCGCCGGCGCCGGGTGGGTGCGGCGGTCCCGCTCGTGCCGACGACGGTGATCGGGATCGGGCTGACGGTGGCGGCCACGGCGGGCCTGGTGCCGGTGGCCTTCGGCGGCGCGGTGCTGCAGAGCTACGTGTTCGACTGGCACCTGCCGCTGCTCGGCCACGTGGAGCTCGCGACCAGCCTGTTCTTCGACATCGGGGTGTACCTCCTGGTCATCGGCGTGGTGCTGGAGCTGCTGCGCACGCTGGGCACCGGGGTCGACAAGGAGGCCGGCGTCGAGCCGTCCCCGCCCCCGCCGCCGGTCCCGGCGGGCGCGGGGACGCCGGCGCGGGAGCCGAGCGGGCGCCGCGACGGCCTGGACGGCGGGAACGGCAACGGCAGCCCGGGCCGGGCCGGCGCCCAGGAGCCCGACGCCGACCCGGCGGGGAGGGGGCCGCGATGACCTCGACCGCGATCAACATCACGTCGGCGGTCGTCGTCGGCGGGCTCTACACCGCCGGGACGTACCTGCTGCTGCAGCGGCCCCTGATGCGGGTCCTGGTCGGCATGGTCCTGCTCGGCCACGCGACCAACCTGCTGCTGCTGTTGGTCGGCGGGGAGAGCGGGCGGCCGCCGATGGTCGGCTCCGTGCCGCCGGAGGAGATGTCGAACCCGCTGCCCCAGGGGATGGCGCTCACCTCGATCGTCATCACGTTCGCGCTGACGACGTTCCTGCTGGCGCTGGCCTACCGGGCCTGGACGCTGCTGGGCGACGACGAGGTCCGCGACGACCTCGAGGACGCCAGGATCGGCCGGCGC
>JADGHD010000011.1 GCA_019689615.1 Frankia sp.
GTCGGGTGGGCCGCGGGCTCGGCTATGCCGCCGGGCCCAGGCGGCGCAGCGCGAGCTCCCGCGCGGCGACCACCTCGGGGTCGGCGGCGAGCTCCGGGTCGATCCGGATCGCCTGCTCCAGGTCGGCGATGGCGGCGGTGGTCGGTCCGGCCTCGGCCTGGATCACGCCGCGCAGGGCCAGCGCCGGCGCGTACGCGAGCTCGATCGACAGCGTCGCGGTGAGGACGCCGATGGCCGCCTGGGGCTGGCCAGCCCGCCACAGCGCCCGGGCGTGCAGCGTACGCAGCTCGACGTCGCCGGGCAGGCGGGCGGTCGCCTGCCCGAGCGCGTCCGCGGCGTCGGCCGCCCGCTCGTTGTCCAGCAGCAGGCGGCCGAGCTTCGCCAGCACCCGTCCGCCGGCGGCGAGGTCGCCGAGCGAGTCGAAGATCGCCGTCGCGGTGCGCAGCCGGTCCTCGGCCTCGGCCGCGTGGTGCCTGGCGGTCGCGATCACGGCGAGGAACGACTCGGCCTCGGCCCGGATCCGCGGCGAGCCGGACTCCGGCGCGCCGCCGACCCGCAGCGCCTCGGCCGCGTACCGCTCGGCGAGCGGGAGGTCGCCCTCGGCGAGCGCGGTCTCGGCCGTGCGCAGCAGGATCTCCAGGCGGTTGGGGGTGACCGGGTCGCCATGGTTCGGCCACGGCCGGTTCCCGGCCCGGATCGGCTCGATCAGCCGGTCGTGCAGCAGCTCGTACCAGCGCGAGCCGGCCCGTTCCTCCACCTTGAGCAGGTGCAGCCGGGTCAGCTCGCGGGCGACCGAGTTCGGCATGCCCGCCGTTGTGCTGATCCCCTCGTAGATCAGGCCGCGGGTACCGAGCTCGGTGATGAACGACGACTTCAGCCAGTTCCACACCTCGCCGGCCAACAGGCCGTGCCGGGCCGCCACCTCGCTGATCGCGGCGGCGCACATCTTGCCAAGGGTGTTGTCGACGTTGCCGTGGTCCTGCAGGTGCTGGTAGCTGATCACGGTGACGTCGTCCGGCAGCGCGTCCCACAGCGCCGTGCAGACGAGCTGCAGGTGGCTCGGCTCGACCGTCTCCGACTGGACGGTGCGCGAGTCGCCGAGGCTGTTCGTGATCGTCGACGTGCGCAGGTCGTCCACCAGCCGCTCGGCCACCCCGGGCGCGAACGTCCGGTCCGTCCCGCGCAGCGGCCCGGTGACGGCGGCCAGCGCCTGGCTGCGGCGCAGCGGCTGGACGGCATAGCGCTGCTGGCCGAACGCGACGATGCGGTTCTCGTACGGCAGCAGCCGGGCGGCCACGTCCTCGCGGATGGACAGCAGCAGCCGCAGCCGGGGAACCGCGTCGGCCGCCTCCCGTAACTGGTCGATGAACTCCTCCCGGTAGCTGGCCCGGTGCGGCAGGTCCGAGAACAGTTCCTCGAACTGGTCGATGGCGCCGTACAGCGGGATCGGGTCGTCGAACCGGTCCCGCCGCGGCGGCCGGGAGCGCAGGAACGCCGCGATCGTGACCCCGCTGAGCATGGCCGGTGAGCTGGCCTGCGACCACGACGACAGCAGGGCGAACGTGTACGGGTTGTGGTTGGGCATGGTGGTGGTCGGGAAGGCGCTGCCCTGCGACACCCGGCCGACCGGCAGCACCTCCGCCTGCTCCTCCTGCAGCAGCGGAAGCACGCCGGCGCGCAGCAGCGAGGTCTTGCCAACCCCTGACTGGCCGTACAGCACGACCAGCCGGCTGGACTCCCAGAGCGCGCGCACGGTCGCCGCGTCGCGTTCCCGGCCATGGAAAAGGTGCCGGTCGGCGACGTCGAAGGAGCGTAGACCGAGGTAGGGGCCGGCCATGGCGGTCAGGTCCATCCCAGGCGGGCCGCGAGCGCGGAGCAGAACTCGTCGAGGCCACCCCAGAAAACCGCGATGTTCCACCGTTGGAAATAGCTCGTGAGGTACCTGCGCGCGCGCTCGCCCTGGTCGTCGCCAAACCCCAGTGGATCGACCTGCAGCACCGCCCGCCGGCGCGGCTCGATGGCCGCCGCGGTGCGCATCAGCCCGTGGAACAGCAGCCGGAAGCTCCAGTCCCGGGGATCGTGGCCGAGGAACAGCATTGGCCGGCTGGTCAGCGCCGGCCGGATAGCCGGCGGAATTATCGGTCGGCCCACGGCCTGCTCGCGGGCCAGGGCCAGCAGCAGCTCGACGTGGTCCTCCTCGGTGACCACCATCGAGCGCGGCTCCTCGACACTGCCGTACAGGTGCAGGACCGCCGGCTCCTGCGTGTTCGGGAACGCCTCCGCGAACTCGTCGGGCTCCTGCGCGCCGCGCTCCGCGCCGACATACCAGGGGCATACCGCCGAACGCGGATTCCTGCCCGCCTGGCGCAGTGCCGCCGCGAGGTAGCCGTCATAGTTCGTCGTCAGGTAGACGGGCAGCGGGAGCCGGGCGAGCAGCGCGTGCGGCTCGGTCTGGACGCCGAAGTCGGGCGGCGCGGCCGCCCGCACGTCGTCCACCACCCGCTGGCGGACCGCGGCCGGGCCGCGGCCCAGCACCGATGCCAGCCACCACTGGTCAGCCGGGTGCGCGTCGCCGTACCGGTCAGCCGGGGCAGCCATGTCAGGCGGGTCATCCCGGGCAGCCGGCGCCGGAAATCCCGGGCGGAAGGCGCCGGCGCCGAGCAGCGGCGTGCAGGCGCCGTTCTTGAGCTGGTCGACGAGGCGCTTCCAGTCGCGCTCGGCCATCAGCCCCTCGCCGACGCCCCCGGTGCCGGGCTCGGTGTCCGGAGGCAGCCGCTGGTCGTCGTCCGTCTCCGTCACCCGCCCCCGCCGATCGTGCGCCTGTAGCGCGGGCCGTTCCTTGTCCGGGCACGTACGCGCCCGTCTTTGTATACCCGCCCGCCGCCCGCGCCGGCGGCCATTCCGGGCAGCCGGTCGGAAAATTTCACCCGGGCCTTCCGGATCGGCTCCTCGGCCCGTCTGCGCGTGTCATGATGTGGCCGCTGGCCGCCGGAGGTGAGGGGGCTTCATGACCACCGTCGAGCCGCGGGACTCCTCGGTACGTCTTCCGGTTCCTGTCGTATGGGGAAACGTGCCGCAGCGGAACAAGAACTTCACCGGCCGGGAATCCCTGCTGGAGATGCTGCGGGAGCATGTCACCGCCGAGGTGACGGCGGTGCTGCCGCACGCGCTGCAGGGCCTCGGCGGGGTCGGCAAGACGCAGCTCGCGGTGGAGTACGCCTACCGGTATGCCAGCCACTACCAGGTTGTCTGGTGGATTCCGGCGGACCAGCACGCGCTGGTCCGCGCATCGCTGGCCGCCCTGGCGCCCAGGCTTGGAATCACCGGAATCACCGCGGGGCGGATCGAGGACGCCGTGTCCGCCGTTCTGGACGCGCTGCGCCGCGGCGAGCCATACCAGGACTGGCTGCTCATCTTCGACAATGCGGACCAGCCGGAAACCATTCGGGAGCTGATGCCGCACGGGCCGGGGCACGTCCTGGTCACCTCCCGCAACCACCGCTGGCACAGCATGGTCGACACGGTCGAGGTCGACGTCTTCACCCGGGAGGAGAGCCTGGAGTTCCTGCGCAAGCGGGTCCCCGGCATCAGCCCGCGCGACGCCGACCGGCTGGCCGAGGAGCTGGGCGACCTGCCGCTGGCGCTGGAGCAGGCCGGAGCGCTGCAGGCCGAGACCGGCATGGCGGTCGATGAGTACCTGGAGCTGCTGGCCCGGGCCGCGAGCAAGGTGCTCGGCGAGAACCCGCCGGCGGACTACCCGGTGCCGGTCGCCGCGGCGTGGAGCCTGTCCATGGCCCGGCTGCGCGACCAGATGCCGTTCGCCCTGGAGATCCTGCGCCGGTGCGCCTTCTTCGGCCCGGAGCCGATCTCCCGCGACCTGCTGGTCATCGGCCGCTACGTGCTCGACCCGCCGCTGCGGGAGGCGGTGGCCGACCCGATCATGATGAGCCGGGCGACCAGGGAGCTTGGCCGGTACGCCCTCGCCCGGATCGACAACAACCGCCGGACGCTGCAGGTCCACCGCCTGATCCAGCGCCTGGTCCAGGAGGAGCTCCCGCAGGCCGAAGCCGCGCGCATCCGTGACGAGGTGCACGCGATGCTCGACGCGGCCACCCCGGACAACCCCGACCTGGTCGAGGGCTGGACGGTGTTCCAGGCGGTGCTGCCGCACGTCGAGCCGTCCGGGGCCGTTGCCAGCCGGCGCCCGGAGATCCGGCGGCTGGTCAGCAGCATCGTGCGCTACCTCTACAACATCGGCGACACCAACGGCAGCCTGGAGCTCGCCGACCGCGCGGTCGCCCAGTGGAGCACCGACGACGGCGGCTTCGAGGACCGCGAGGTGCTGGTCGTCAACCGGCGCAAGGCCGACGGCCTGTGGGCGCTCGGCCGCTTCCAGGAGGCCTACGAACTACGCCGGAGCACCCTGGAGCTGATGCGCCAGGTGCTCGGGGGCGACGACGAGGAGACCCTGCGGATCACCAACGGGCACGGCGCCGACCTCCGTGCCCGCGGCGAGTTCGCCGCCGCCAGGGCACTCGACGAGGACTCGCTCGCCAGGCACCGCCGGGTGTTCGGCCCGGACCATCCGGAGACCTTCACCGCGGCGAACAACCTCGCCGCGGATTTCGAGCTGTGCAGCGAGTACCAGAAGGCCTACGAGCTCGACGAGCAGACCCGCAGCGACCGGCTGGACTTCTACGGCCGGGACGAGCACCACGTCGTGGTCTCGTCGCTGAACGCGGTCGCCCGCGACCTGCGCCAGCTCGGTGACTACCACACCGCCCGGGCCCAGGCGGAGCAGGCGTACCTGCTCTTCCAGAACATCGTGCGCTCCGGGGTGCTGCCCGAGAGCCACGCCTGGGTGATGCTGTGCGCCAAGGACCTCTCGGTCGCCCGGCGGATGGCCGGCGACTTCACCGCGGCGCTGGAGCTGGCGGAGGAGACCTACCAGACCTACCAGCGGGACTTCCCGCGCAACCACCCGGACACGCTCGCCAGCGCGATCAACCTGGGCAACGCGCTGCGCCGGACGGGACACCTGGACCGGGCGGCGGAGCTGATCCGGGCCACCGTCGACGGCTACATCGAGGCCCTCGGCGCCGACCACCCGTTCACCCACGCCAGCACGCTCAACCTCGCGATCATCCAACGGCAGATCGCCGCCAGGACCGGCGACCTGAGCCTGATCGAGTCGGCCCGCGACGAGCTGGCGGCGGCCTACCGGCACCTGTCCGAGCTCCTCGGGCCGGACCATCACTACACGCTGACCTGCGCGTCCAGCCTGGCGACCGCGTACGCGGAGCTCGGCGACGCACGGGAGGCGCTGGCGCTGGGCGAGCAGGTGCTGCCCCGGCTGCGGGCCCTGCTCGGCCCGAACCACCCGCACGCCCTGATGTGCGCCGCCAACCTCGCGCTCGACCTGCGGGCCGTGGGCCGGGCCGAGCAGGCCGAGGCCCTGCGGTCCGACACGCTCGCCCGCTACCGCCGCCGGCTCGGCGACGACCACCCCGACGTCCGGGAGGTCATCGAAGGCCTGCGCGTCGACTTCGTCTTCGAGCCATCCCCGCTGTAGCCCGGCAGGCGTTCGCCCTGCCCGGCTACAGCGGAGCCGGCGGCGCCGTCAGCAGATCCGGGGCAGCTGCTCGCCGAGCGGGCGGTCGACGATGCGGGTGGCGCCGAAGGCGGTGCGGGCGACGACGACGCCGGGGTGCTCGGCGGTGACGGTGCCGATGACGGTGGCCTCGCGGCCGGCGGGGTGGGCCCGCATAGCCGCCAGCACCTCGTCGGTGTCCTCCGGCGCGACGAAGGCGACCAGCTTGCCCTCGTTGGCGACGTGCAGCGGGTCGAGGCCGAGGAAGCCGCAGGCGGCGGCGACCGGCTCGGGCACCGGGACGTCGTGCTCCCGGAACTCGATGCCGGCGCCCGCGGCCGCGGCGATCTCGCACAGCGAGGTCGCCAGGCCCCCGCGGGTCGGGTCGCGCAGCGCGTGCACGCCCGGCCCGGCGGCGGCCAGCATCGCGGCCACCAGGCCGTGCAGCGGGGCGGTGTCGGAGCGGATCTCGGTGCCGAACTCCAGCCCCTCGCGCACGCTGAGCACGGCGATCCCGTGCTCGCCGACCGGTCCGGAGACGATGACCTGGTCGCCGGGGCGGGCCCGGTCGGGGCGGATGTCAACCCCGTCGGGGATCAGGCCGATGCCGCTGGTGTTGACGTAGAGGCCGTCGGCGAGGCCGCGTTCGACGACCTTGGTGTCGCCGGTCGCCAGCGTCACCCCGGCCCTGGCCGCCGCCCGGCCGACCGCATGGGCCACCTGGTGCAGGACCGCCAGCTCCAGCCCCTCCTCCAGGATGAACGCGGTCGACAGGGCGAGCGGCACGGCACCGGCGCAGGCGAGGTCGTTGACGGTGCCGTTCACCGCCAGCTCGCCGATGTTCCCCCCGGGGAAGAACAGCGGCCGCACGACGTAGGAGTCGGTGGTGAAGGCCAGGCGCGCCCCGCCGGCCGCGACCACCGCCGCGTCGGCCAGCGGGCCGGCTGCCCCGGCCGGCTGCGCGGCGGACCGGAACGCGGGCAGGAAGAGGTGCTCGACCAGCTCGCCGGACAGCACCCCGCCGCCGCCGTGCCCGAGCACCACCCGCTGGTGGTCCCGCAGCGGCGCCGGGCAGGTCCAGCCGAGGATGTCGATGTCGTGCGGGTCGACGGTCCCGGTCATCACGCCACCCCCGCCGGGCTCAGCCGCCGGAACTGGTAGTACGCGGCGCAGGCGCCCTCGGCGGAGACCATCGTCGCCCCGAGCGGCGTGCGCGGCGTGCAGGTGGTGCCGAAGGCCGGGCAGTCCGGCGGCTTGAGCAGCCCCCGCAGCACCTCGCCGCTGTGGCACTCGGCCGGCTCGCTCACCCGCAGCCCGCCGACGTCGAACCGGGCCTCGGCGTCGAACTCCCGGAAGGGCGGGGCCAGCCGCCAGCCGGACGCGGGAATCACCCCGATCCCCCGCCATGCCCGGTCGCACACCTCGAAGACCTCGTCGAGCACGGCCCGGGCCCGCGGGTTGCCCTCCGGCCGCACGGCCCGCGCGTAGGCGTTCTCCAGCCGGGCCTCGCCGGCCTCGAGCTGGGCGACGGCCCGGCGTACCCCGTCGAGCAGGTCGAGCGGCTCGAACCCGGCGACGACGATCGGCACCCGGAACGCGTCCACCAGCGGCGCGTACTGGGAGGTGCCCATCACCGTGCAGACGTGGCCGGCGGCGAGGAACGCCTCGACCCGGTTGTCCGGGGCGGCGAGCACGGCCGTCATCGCGGGCGGGACCAGAACGTGGCTGACCACCATCGAGAAGTTGCGCAGCCCGCGGTCGCGCGCCGCCAGCACCGCCATCGCGTTCGCCGGCGCGGTCGTCTCGAAGCCGACCCCGAAGAACACCACCTCCCGGTCCGGGTGCTCCTCGGCGAGCCGGACCGCGTCCAGCGGCGAGTAGACGACCCGGACGTCGCCACCGCGCGCCTTCACCGAGAACAGGTCGGTCTCGCTGCCGGGGACCCGCAGCATGTCGCCGAACGAGCAGAACACCACCTCGGGCCGGGCGGCGATGGCGAGCGCCCGGTCGATCGTCTCCAGCGGGGTGACGCACACCGGGCAGCCCGGGCCGTGGATGAACTCGACCTGCTCGGCGAGCAGCTGGTCCAGCCCGTTGCGGATGATCGAGTGCGTCTGCCCGCCGCACACCTCCATGACCGTCCACCGGCGGGTGGCCGTGGCGGCGATCGCGTCGAGCAGCCGGCGGGCCAGCGCCGGGTCGCGGAACTCGTCCAGGTACCTCATCGCGCCACCCCTCGTGCCCCGGCCACCGCGGTGCCGCCCGGACCGCCGTCCCCGGCCACGTCCGCGCCGCCGGCACCCGCCGATGCCGGGACCGCGGGCGCCCCGGCCCCGGCGTCGGCGTCGGCGTCGGCCAGCTCCTCGTCGAGCAGGCCGAGCTCGGCGAACATCGCCAGGGTCTCCAGCGCCGACCTCTCGTCGAGCAGCGTGATCCCGAAACCGGCGTGCACGATGGTGTACTCGCCCACCACCGCCTCCGGCAGGTAGGCCAGGCAGACGGTCTTGGTGACGCCGCCGAAGTCGACCACGGCCATCCGGGTGCCGCGGTCGTCCCAGATCTCGACGATCCTGCCGGGTATCCCGAGGCACATCGCGTCAGGGCTCCTTCCCGCCGCCGAAGGCGGCAACGACAGCCTGCCCGAGGGCCAGCCCGCCGTCGTTCGGCGGCACCACCCGATGGACCAGCACCTCGAACCCGGCCGCGGCCAGCCGGTCCGCGCAGGCCCGCTCCAGCAGCACGTTGGCGAACACGCCACCGGTCAGGCCGACCAGCCCGACGCGGTGGCGGCGGCGGGCCCGGTTCGCCGCGGCGGCGACCGCGTCCGCGAGCGCCAGGTGGAACGCGCCGGCCAGCACCGGCACCGGCACGCCGGCCCGCTGGCCGGCGATCAGCCCGGCCAGCAGCGGGCCCGGGTCGAGCACGTCCACGCCAGCCGCGCGCGGGTCCGCCGCCACGGTGAACCGCAGCGGGTGGCTGGCCGCGTCGGCGAGCCCGTCGGCGGCCAGCGCCTCCAGCTCCATCGCCGCCTGCGCCTCGTAGGAGACCCGGTGGCGCACCCCGAGCAGCGAGGCGACGGCGTCGAACAGCCGGCCGACGCTCGTACACGGCACGCAGGCCAGGCCGCGGTCGAGCTGGGTGCGCAGCACCGAGCGCTCCGTCGGGGAGCACGCGCGGACCGGCGGCAGGTCGTCGTCCCAGGCCAGCCCGGCGGCGTGCAGGTGAGCGAGCGCTGCCCGGCAGGGGTTGCGGATGGCGGCGTCGCCACCGGGCAGGTCGACCGGCCGCAGGAACCCGGCCCGCTCGGCCCGCCCGACGTCCGGGCCGACGAGCAGCACCTCGCCGCCCCAGATCGTGCCGTCCAGGCCGTAGCCGGTGCCGTCGAACGCGAACCCGATGACCTGCTCGCCCAGCCGGCCGTGCTCGGCCAGCAGCGCGGCCACGTGCGCGTGGTGGTGCTGGACCAGCACCGGCGGGTCCGGGCAGGCGAACCGGCCACCGAGCGCCCGCCCGGCGGCCGCGCGCTGCGCCCAGCCACGGGTGACGTAGCCCGGGTGGCGGTCCGCGGCCAGGACGGCCGGCTGGGTGCCGTACAGGTCGGCCAGCCGGGCGGCCGAGCGCTCGAACGCGGCCAGCGTCTGCAGGCTGCCCATGTCGCCCAGGTGCTGGGAGAGGAACGCCCGCCGGCCGCTGGTGACGCAGAACGTCGTCTTCAGCTCGCCGCCGACCGCGAGCACCTGGCGGCCGGCCGGGCGGCCCAGGTCCACCGGCAGCGGCGCGTACCCGCGGGACCGGCGCACCGGCACGGCCAGCGGGTGGGCGGTGGTGCTGACCGAGCCGCCGGCGCCGGCCGGCCCGGCGGGTGCTGGCGTGCCCGCCACGGCCGCCTCGACGCAGCGCACGACCGAGTCGTCGCACGGGACCTGGATCGGGCGGTCGTGGGTGAGGAAGGCGTCGGCGATGCCGGCGAGCCGGGACCAGGCGTCGGCGTCGTCGTGGCAGATCGGCTCCTCCGACCGGTTGCCGCTGGTCATCACCAGCACCCGGGGCACCGGCGCGGCGGCCAGCGGGACCGGCGCGAACAGCAGGTGGTGCAGCGGGGTGTAGGCGAGCATCACCCCGACCCGGGGGTTGTCCGGCGCGACCAGCGGCGACAGCAGCGACGCCAGCCCGCCGGCCCGGCCATGGCCGGCGTCGTCGCGGCGGCGGGCGAGCACGATCGGTGCCGCCGGCGAGGCGAGCAGCGCCTCCTCGGCCGGGGTCAGTTCGGCGATGAGCCGGGCGGTCGCCAGGTCGGGGACCATCACCGCGAACGGCTTGTCCGGCCGGCCCTTGCGCGCCCGCAGCCGGGCGAGGGCGGCGTCGTCGCCGGCCAGGCAGGCCAGGTGGTAGCCGCCGAGGCCCTTGACGGCCACGATCGCCCCGGCGGCCAGCGCGAGCTGGGCGGCCGCCAGCGCCCGGTCGGCGCCGGTGACGTCCGCCGTCGCCGCGGCGCCGCTGGCGAGCTCGCCGCCAGGGGCCGGCCGGAAGCGCAGCGTCGGGCCGCAGTCGGGGCAGGCGATCGGCTCGGCGTGGAAGCGGCGGTTGGCCGGGTCGGTGTACTCGGCCGCGCAGCGCGCGCACATCGGGAAGCCGGCCATCGTGGTGGCCATCCGGTCGTAGGGCAGCTCCCGGATGATCGTGAACCGCGGGCCGCAGTTGGTGCAGGTGATGAACGGGTGGCGGTAGCGGCGGTCGGCCGGGTCGAACAGCTCGCGCAGGCAGTCCGCGCACACGGCGGTGTCCGGCGGCACCAGCGTGCGCTCGCCATCGACGGTCGCGCTGGTCACGATCTGGAAGCCGGCCTCGCCGTCCCCGGCCGGCGCCACCGCCGCGACGTCGATCCGGTCGATCCTGGCCAGCGGCGGCGCCTCGGCGGCGAGCCGGCTCACGAACTCGGCCACCGCCGCCTCGGCGCCCTCGACCTCGCAGAACACCGACGTGGAGTCGTTGCCGACGAAGCCGGTGAGACCGAGCTCGCTGGCCAGCCGGTGGACGTAGGGACGGAAGCCGACGCCCTGGACGATGCCCTCGACGACCAGCCGGCGGCGCACCCGGGCGGCTGGCGGGCAGGCGGCGGGCGGCGGGCGCCGGACGGTCGTGGTCATGGCCGGCGCCGCCAGATCATCACCCGGTTGTTGCCTGAGTCGGCGACGGCGAGCCGGTCGCCGCGCAGCGACAGGCCGTACGGCCAGCAGAACGTGTCCGGCTCGACCCGCTGCCAGCGGTTCTCGCCGGTGGCGGCGAACGAGGGCTGCCCGAGCACCGCCACCGCCGGTGCGCCGTCGCGGCGCGGCAGGCCGTCCCAGAGCAGCACCCGGTTGTTCGCGGTGTCCGCGACCGCGAGCGTGCCGGCCCCTCCCGCGCCGCCCGCCGCGCCGGCCGCCGCGGCGTCGTGGTCGACAGCGTAGGGGAAGCGCAGCAGGTCGGGGCGGCCGGGGGCGTACGGGAACTCGCTGGCCGTCGTGCGGTCCGGCTGGCCGAGCACCAGGTCGGCGGCGCGGTCGGCGGCCGGGTGCCCGGCCCAGCCGAGCACCCGGTGGTTGCCCGCGTCGGCGACCAGCAGCGTCGCCGCGTCGCCGGTGATGTCGTGCGGCCAGCGGAAGCTCGCCGGGCCGACCGGGCCGCCGCGGTTCTCCTCCCGGCTGGCCGGGTCCGGCTGGCCGAGCACCAGGTCGGGCCGGACGCCGGGCGACGACGGCAGCCCGGCGGACCAGCCGAGCACCCGGCGGTTGCCGGTGTCGGCGACGTAGAACCGCCCGGCCACCATGCCCAGCCCGAACGGCCAGTAGAACGTGCCCGGCCCGGGCGGTCCGCCGGCGTTCGGCAGCACCGACTCCGGGTCCGGCTGGCCGAGCACCAGGTCCGGCGGGGTGTCGGTGACGGTCGGCACCTCGTCCCAGACGAGCACCCGGTGAAACCAGGCGTCGGCGACCACCAGCCGGCCGTCGGTGACGAGGACGCCGGTCGGCAGGCGCATCCCGCCCCGCGGCCCGCGGCCGCCGGCCGCCGGGCCCTCGCTGGCCGCGTCCGGCTGGCCCAGCACGACGTCGGCCGGCGCGCCGTCGCTGGTCGGCACGCCGTGCCAGATGAGCACCCGGTGGTTGCCGGTGTCGGCCACCACGAGCAGGTCGTCGCCGAGCCACACCCCGCGCGGGGCGTACAGCCAGGCGGCCGACGGCAGCGCCGGCGGCAGCGCCAGCCCGCCCGGCGCCGGCGCCCCGAGCCACACCGCCGGCTCCCAGCCCGCGGCCGTGGCGGGTGGGACAGCGCTGTCCGGGCCGGCCAGCGCCGGATGCCCAGCCTGCCCAGCTCCAGTGCCCGCCAGGGCAGGGGCGTCGGCCGGCGAGCCCGGCCAGGAGAGGTCAGCGGGGCCGCCAGCCGCCCGCGTCGGTGCCGGCGTCATCCCGGCTCACCCCGCATCTGGCCAGGCGACGGGGCCGGGCGGATCCGGGAGAACAGCGAGCCCAGCGGGATCACCGTCGGCGCCTGGTCCGCCTGCGGCTCGTCGACCTCGACCGCGGTGATCACTGGCACCCTGGCCAGCAGCGCCTCGGCGACCTCGCCGGCCACCTGCTCGGCGGCCCCGCCGGCGGCGCAGGTCGCGCAGCCGTCGGCACCGCCGCCGCCGATGATCCGGATGACGGCGGTGACGTTGTCCGCCGACCGCTCGACCCGCACCAGCTCGACGTCGGCGCCGGCCGCCGCCAGGTAGGGCCGGATCCGCGCCAGCTCGGCGCGGACCAGCGTGGCCGGGTCGGGGCGGATGATCCCGTGCAGCGAGAGCAGCAGGTGCACGGCCGGTTCGTCGACCAGCTCGAACAGCAGCTCCCGGCCGCGCTCGTCGGCCCGTAACGCCCGGACGATGGCGACAAGGCCAGCGCGGTGCGCCGCCTCGACCGCCCGGCGCAGCTCCTCGGCTGCCTCGCGGGCGGCCGGCTCCAGCTCGCGGACGGCCGCGGCGGCCCGGTCGACGGCCCGGGCGAGCTCCTCGATGGTGGGCTCGGGCGCCGCCCCGCCCGCCGGCATCGCCGCGATCATGCTGGCCTCGCCAACGCGGCCTGGCGGGCGATCTCGTCGAGGACCTCCCGGACCGCCGTCATCCCGTCGTGGTCGTCGAACTCCTTGAACAGGGTCCACGCCTCGTGCAGCACCGGCCGGGCCCGGGTGAAGTCGCCCAGGTGGGCCAGGGCGTTGCCCTGGCCGGCCAGCGCCCTGGCGTAGCCGAGCGGGTCGGTGTCCCGGTCGCGGACCGCCAGCACGGCCGCGTACCGCTCGACCGCCTCCGCGAGGTTGTCGGCCCGGTGCGCGGACGGCGCGTAGACCAGCGCGCCGGCCAGGTTCAGCTGCGCGCTCGCCCAGCGGGCCGGGTGGGTCTCGGGGGTGTAGACGCGCAGCGCCGCCCGCAGGCCCTGGATCGCGACGCCGATCCGCAGCTGGTCGGAGGCCTGGCTCATCGGCATCGCCAGGTAGGCGGTGGCCAGGTTGACCTGCGCCGCCGCGTACAGCTCTGGCGCCGACCCGGCGTCCACCAGGCGCAGCGCCGACAGGTAGTGCCGGGCCGCGGCCTGCAGCGCCGCCGGGTTCCCCGCGCCGGCCGCCTGCTCCTGGTAGGCCGACCCGAGGCCGAGGTGCAGCTCGGCCCGGCCGATCGCGAGGTCGGTCGGCGCCAGGGCCGCCAGCGCCGCCTCCAGCTCGGCGATCACCACCGGGGACGGCCCGTCGGTCTGGCGGCGCAGCTCGGCCCTGGCCGCCCGGATCAGCGCGGCCAGCCCCGGCGCCGGCTCACGGGCGGCGGCTGCCCCGCGGTCGAGCAACGCCAGCGCGTCGGCCGGGCGGCCGGCGGCGATCGCCGCCGTCGCGTGCGCCGAGCAGACCAGCGCCTCGATCTCCCCGGTCAGCCCGCCGGTCAGCGGCGGCGGGTCGTCGCGCAGGCCGAGGGTGAACCGGGCGGTCTCGACCAGAGCGCCGAGCTCGTCGCCGAAGGCGGCGGCGAGGTCGCCGGCCAGCTCCCCCGGGTCGCCGCCCAGGACGAGACGGTTGTAGCGGCTGACCGGGTCGTCGCCGGTCAGCAGCGCGAGCGCGGCGTCGACGTCGCCGCGGTAGGCGTGCCCGATCGCCGCCAGCTCCGGCGGCCCGTCCGGCCAGCGGTCCGGCAGCCGGCCGGCCGCGAGCGCGCGGCGCAGCGGTGCCGTCTCCTCGCCGCCCGGCACCAGCAGGAACCCGGCGGGCAGCGGGAACACCCCCACCGGCTGGGGCCGCGACACCGCTGGCGGCCGGCGACGTTCGGTCTGCGTGCCCTGGTGGTCCATCGGATGGCTTCCCGGTCGTGTCGTCCCGCGTCCTGGTTGGCGCGTGGTCAGGCCTGGCCGTCGCCGCGCGGCGGCCAGGGGATGTCCCGCTCGGCCGCCCGCCTGACCAGGTCGGCCCAGATCTCGGCGCGCTGGCGGGTGGCGAACGTGCCGACGCGGCGGCGCACCACGCCGTCGGTGAACAGCACGATGATCTCGACCCTCCACTGGCCGCGGTCCGGGATGACCACGGTCTCGACGCTGACCGCGCGGCCGGAGACCCGCCCGTCGCCGCCCTCGCCGCCACGGCCGTCGTCACCGGCACCCGCGCTGGTCGGCCCGTCGGCCCGCTCGTCGGTCATGGCGATCATTAGGTCCCTCCCGGCGGGGGGCTGGCGAGGCTGGCCAGGACGCGCTCGGCGACCACGCCCAGCGCCGCGCGCACCGGGGCGGACAGCTCGGCTCCCGGCGTCACGTCGGCCGCCTCGATCAGGTAGACGGTCACGTCCGCCGGGTAGTCGTCGCCGAGCAGCCACCGGCCGAACGCCAGCGCCTGGTCCCAGCGGAAGGCGTGCGGGTGCCGCGGGTCCAGCGGCAGGTTGGCCAGCTCGGCGCCCGGGACCTGGTAGACGGTCCCTGGCGCCGCGCCGGTCCGGCTCGCGTCGACGATGATCACCCGCCGCGCGCCGCGCATCGCGAACGCGGTGTCCATGCCGGCCGTGCCGCCGTCCACCAGCCGGACGCCCGGGGGCACCCCGCGCTCGGCGAGCTGGCGGATCAGGACCGGGCCCGCGCCGTCGTCGCCACGCAGCGGGTTCCCGCAGCCGATCACGACGGCGTCGCAGGCCGGCGGCTGCCAGCCGGGCGGGTCGAGCAGGTGCGCGAACCCCCCGGCCGGCGGTGGCGGCGCGGTCATGTCCACCACGCGGTCAGACGTTCCCGTTGATGACGAACCTGCTCAGCTCGCGACCGGTCCTGCCGTCGTAGGCGTGCACCGTGCAGACCAGGCAGGAGTCGAAGCTGCGGGCCACGTGGCCGAGCTCGACCGGGTCCTCCTGGTCGGCGATCGGCGAGCCGACGAGTGCCTGCTCGATCGGGCCGGGCAGCTCGGTGCCGTCGCGCGGGCCGATGTTCCACGCCGTCGGGGTGATCACCTGGTAGTTGGCGATCTTCCCGTCCTCGAGCACGATCCAGTCGGACAGCGAGCCGCGGGCGGCCTCGGTCGAGCCGAAGCCGCGGCCCTCGGCGTACTCGACCGGCTTGGCGTAGAACGGCTCGGACAGGTCGATCTCGTCCAGCCAGCGCCGGACCCAGGTGTAGTACTTGGGCGCCTCGTGCATCCGGGCGAGCTGGCGGACCATCACCGACGGGCCGATGGTGTCGAGGATGTTCTTGAACAGCGGGTCGTCGTCTTGGTGCGGGGCGGCGCCCGGGCCGGCGGCGGCGATCCGGCGGGCCAGCGGGCCGGTCTCCAGCGGGATGTAGCCCTTGCCCGGGACGTCGTAGCGCGGCGACTTCGCCCAGCTGTACTTGCCCTGGCCGCGGCCGACCTCCGGGTCGATCGGCAGCGTCTCCCCCTCGAACGGGTGCAGCGCCCGGCTGCCCTGGTAGAAGGAGTGCGTGACGTCCTCCCGGACCCGGGCCTGGTCGAACTCGTGCCACTCGCCGTCTGCGTAGACGCCGGAACGGCCGATCAGCGCGGCGTTGCGGCCATCGATCGTCGGGGAGGTGTACAGCTCCGGCTGGAAGTAGGTGCCGGTCGCCAGGTAGTTGCCGACACCCTGGCCGTACCTGTCCAGGCCGATGTCCAGGCAGTAGCGGATGAAGAAGCCGCAGTCGCTGTTGTGCTGGGCCTCGTTCTCGTCAACCCAGGCGAGCACGTCCTCCCAGGTGCGGTTCTCCATCCAGCGCTCGATGGAGCAGCCGAGCCACTGCTTCTCCAGCCAGTTGTCCTTCCAGTGCTCCAGGACCGCGATCGAGCGGGTGACGTCCGACAGCGTGGGCGCGCACATCACCCCGCCGGGAATCATGAAGCTGGAGTGCGGCCACTGCCCGCCGAAGATGGCGTAGACCTCCACCGGCTTGGCCGACAGCACGACCGCCGGACCGTAGCTGGCGCCGACGTACGGGGCGAACCGGCGGACGGCCTCCTCGTACAGCGGCGAGGTCGCGTAGTTCTTGTTCGTGAAGTCGATCGCGAACAGCGCGTAGAAGTAGCGCGGAATGCTCTGCAGCGTCTCGCACGCCTGGCAGATGTTGCGGATCAGCGTGGCGTTCGGTGGCACCTGGGTGCGCCACGCGACGTCCAGCGCGTACGCCGACTTGTACAGGTGGCTGCCGCCGCAGATGCCGCAGATCCGCGGGGTCACGATCAGTCCGGCCTGCGGGTCCTTGCCGCGCAGGATGATCTCGAACCCGCGGAACATCGCCGCCTCGGTCCACGCCGAGGTGACCACCCCGTCGGAGATCGTCACCCGGACGTCCAGGTCGCCCTCGACGCGGCCCAGCGGGCTGACGTTGAGATCTACCGTCGTCATCGGTAACTTCGCCTCTTCTTCGTTCCCGGGCCGCGGGCCGCCGCCCTCGCGCGGCCGGTGTGGGGCCAGCGCGAGGCGCGGCGGGGAAAACCGCCGTGCCTCGCGCTGGCCTGCTAGATGACGAACATGTCCTCTTTCGACCACTGCGGCGCGGCGATCCGGGCCGCGGCGGCGTGGGCCATGTAGGTGAGGTGGTCGGTGCCCTCGGGCACCTCCTGCGGAATCAGCCCGCTGACCTTCTGGGTCTTGAAGACCGTCCCGGGCGCCAGGTCGAAGAACGGGTACTCCGGCTCGGTGCACCCGGTGCAGGGCATCCCGGCCCGTGTCTTCGACGACTGCCGGTTCCACAGGATCCGGTTGCACGGCGAGTGGGTCATGGGGCCGCGGCAGCCGAACTCGTAGAACAGGCAGCCCTTGCGGGTGCCGTCACCGAACGACGTGGTCGGCTGCTTGTACTCGAAGAACTGCACCCGGGTACAACCCGTCTGGGTGAAGGTCTTGAAGAACGTCTGTGGCCGGTGCAGCTCGTCGAGCGCGATGTCGCCGGCCCGGCCGGTGGCCAGCGCCACGATGATCTGGGTGATCCAGTCCGGGTGGGCCGGGCAGCCCGGGATGTTGATGACGGGCAGGCCGGACCGGGACCGGAAGTCCGGCCCGAGGAAACCGCCGCGGGCCCGCTTGTGGAACTGCAGCCCGGTGGAGTCGGTCGGGTTGGGCGCGGTCGCCGGAATGCCGCCCCAGCAGGCGCAGTCGCCGATCGCGACGACGATCTGGGCCTGGTTGGCGAGGTCGGTGACCCAGTCCTGCATCGGCCGGCCGGCGAAGACGTCGTACCGGCCGGTGCCGTCCGGGCCCTTCATGACGGTGCCCTCGAACACGAAGATGTCGACCGGGCGGTCGCCGCGGGCGCAGTCCCAGAACAGCTTCTGCGCGTTGGCGCCGAGCTCGAGGCCCAGCGACGGGTGCCAGAGAAGCTCCAGACCGAAGTCCGTGATCAGGTCGACGACGTTCGGCTCGTCGGCGTTCAAGAAGGACATCGTGTTGCCGCTGCAGGCCCCGCCCTGGAACCACAGCACGGATGACATCGGTCCCTCCTTTCTGTCAGCTCGACGTGTCAGTGCTCTGCTCGGCCTCGGCCCCGGCCCGCAGCGACCGCCCCAGCGCGCGGGCGATCTCGGTCAGCAGGCCGAGCCCGCGGGCGACATCGCGGTCGCGCAGCACGCCGAGCAGCGCCCGGACGCCGGCCACGCTGGTCTGGCGCTCGGTGGCCTGCTGGTGCCCCTCGACCACCGCGCCGGCCAGCAGGGAGACCGCGTCCACCGCCTGGGCGGACAGAATCTGCGAGGCGAGCAGGCGGTCCAGCAGCGGCAGGATGTCCTTGGCCGCGGCGGACAGCGCGGCCAGCCCGGAGGCCAGCCCGGCCAGGTCGACGGCCTGTGCCCGGCCGCCCACCCCGGCGCGCAGCTCACCGATGCCCTCGGCGAGCGAGTCGCTGATCACCTCGGACCGACGGACGAACCCGTCCAGCCCGCCGACCAGCATCGCCAGCAGCCCGGCGTGGTTGAGCAGCTCGGCCAGGGCGGCGGCGACCGCCGGGTCGTCGAGCCGTTCCCGCAGCTCATCCGCTGGCTGGCGGGTCAGCGTTCCGCCGGGCGCGGCCAACTCCGTCATCTCGCCGGCCCCCCTTCGTCCTCGTCCGTGTCCTCCGGCACGCGCCTCGGTCTCGGCACGGGCCGTCCGCCGCGGGTGTCATTGGCGCGGCGCCGTCTGGCGGGACGGCGCCGGCCGGTCCTGGGAAGGGGCCTGGACACGCCACGAGCGAGCGTTGACGCGCTGGGCCACGGCACGCTCGCGCGAGGGGTGGAACCCGCCCGCGACGCCCCCGGGCGCGCTGGCTGCCCCCGAGCACGGCGCTCACGGTACGCGTCCAGACCGCCAACGCTGATTACTGGAAGTGATGGCCAAGGCTAGGCGCCCGGGCGAATCCCGCCTATCGCGACAGCGCACCAGTTGTCAGAATCGCGCAGCAAGATTCACGGACACGCGCGACGACCCAGCCCACGCGGCAGGACGAAGGGGGCGGCCATGGCCCGGTTGTCCAAGCTCGGCTTCCTCGACATCGACATCCGCCGGACCACCGACCCGGTCCGCCGCCGGGTGCGCTCCCGCGGCGTGCCGCCGGCGCTCGCGGACCGGGAGATCTTCTACACCGAGGACCCGCACGAGGCGTCGGAGCTGTTGGGCCGGGCGTTCGCGCCGAACCGGCTGACCCTGCGCGAGTTCGCGGCGGCCGGGTTCGCCGCGACGATGCACGGCGCCCGGCTGCGCGAGGTGAGCCTGCTGCACGTCGACCTGGCCGTCGCCGTGGAACTGGAGATCGCGGCGAGCGGCCCGTATGTGGCCGTCCACATGCCGATGAACGGCCGCACCGTCGTCGAGACCGCGGGTACCAGCGTGGAGGCCACGCCCATCCGGGCAGCGGTCACCAGCCCGGGGGCACCGGTCACCATGCGGTTCGACCACGACTCCCCGCACCTCGTGGTCCGGATCGAGCGCGACGCGCTGGAACGCCACCTCACCCGGCTGCTCGGCCGCTCGCTGGACCATCCGGTCGCGTTCGCCGCCGAGATGGACCTGACCAGCGACGCCGCGGTCCGCTGGCACGCGGCCGTGCAGCTGCTGCACACCGAGGTCTTCCATCCCGGCTCGCTGGTCCGGCAGGGCATCGGCTTCGGGCCGCTCGAGGAGTTCCTGATGAGCACGCTGCTGCTGCTCCAGCCGTCGAACTACCAGCAGCAGCTCGTCCTGCAGCGCAAGCAGCCGGGCCGGCGGGCGGTGCGGCTGGCCCTCGGCTACATCGAGGAGCACCTGTCCGAGCCGATCACGATGGCCGACCTGGCGGCGGCCGCGCAGGTCAGCGTGCGGTCGATCCAGGAGGGCTTCCGCGACGAGCTGGGGGTCTCGCCGACGGCGTACATCCGCGACCGCCGGCTCGAGCGCGCACGGGCGGACCTGGTCGACGCCGAGCCCGCCGACGGGGTGACGGTCAGCGAGGTCGCCTACCGCTGGGGGTTCAACCACCTCGGCAACTTCTCCGCGCTCTACCGTCACCGGTTCGGCGAGTCGCCCTCGCAGACGCTGCGTCGCTGACGGGCGATCGGCGGGCGCCGGGGCGTTGGCCGCGCGCGGACCCGGAGATACCGTGACGAGCGGCATGTCGTCGGCGGAGGGGCGGGGATGCACGAGCTGTCCATCTGCCGGTCGATCGCCGGCATCGCCGCCCAGCACGCCGGGGGCCGCCCGATCAGCCGGATCCACGTGCGGGTCGGTCAGCTGCGCCAGATCGTCCCGGACACCCTCACCTACTGCTGGGGACTGGTTCGGTCGGACGACTCGGAGCTGGTCGTCGAGAGCGTGCCGGCAAGCGTCGACTGCCGCGCGTGCGGGTCGAACACCGTGCTGACCGAGCCGGTGCCGCGCTGCGGCGCCTGCGGCGGCCGGGACGTCGTGGTCGTCACGGGCGAGGAGTTCCTGGTCACTTCCCTGGAACTGGGGGTCTAGAGGCTGTGGGCCGGTTCCATGTACACGCCGACGGCGTGCGGCACGAGCACCCGCACGACCACGAGCACGGCCACGGCCATGGCCATGGCCACGATCACGACGGACACGATCACGGCGAGGGCGACCCCGCCCAGCGGGACGCGCAGGTCGGCGACCACTCGGGTTACGAGACGGGAGCCGAGCGCGTCGAGGTCCTGACCGCGATCCTCGACGAGAACGAGCGGGTCGCCCGGGCCAACCGCGCGGACTTCACCGCCGCCGAGGTGCGGGTGGTCAACCTGATGTCCGCCCCAGGCGCCGGCAAGACCACCCTGCTCGCCGAGACCCTGCGCCGGCTCGCCGGGCAGCTGCGGATCGGCGTCATCGAGGGCGACATCGAGACCAGCATCGACGCCGACCGCCTGGCCGGCTTCGGCGCCGAGATCGCCCTCGTCAACACCGGCAACGGCTTCGGCGGCGAGTGCCACCTCGACGCCCCGATGGTGCGCTCGGCCCTGGACCGCCTCCACCTCGCCGACCTCGACCTGCTCGTCATCGAGAACGTCGGCAACCTGGTCTGCCCGGCCGAGTTCGAGGTCGGCGAGGACCAGCGCGCGATGATCTACTCGATCACCGAGGGCGAGGAGAAGCCGCTGAAGTACCCGGTGATGTTCCGGTCCGCCGACCTGGTCCTGATCAACAAGATCGACCTGCTGCCCTTCCTGGACTTCGACCTGACCCTGTTCCGCCGCAACCTCGACGCGGTGCACCCGGGCGTGCCCGTCCTGGAGGTCAGCGCCCGCACCGGCGAGGGCCTCGACGACTGGTGCGCCTGGCTGCGCCAGCCGGTACCCGCCGCCGGCTGACCCGCCGCGGTCGCCGCCGGTCGCCGCGCCCGCCATGGCCGGGGACGCCCCGGCGCCCTTGACGTTTCGTTACGCCGTGGATGTTAATGCGTGTGACGCATGTCACCTCGCATCCCCGGGAGCGCAACGATGAGCACGGCGGACTTACCCCGGTTAGACCAGGACGCACTGCTGGCCGCGGCGCGCGACGCGACCGGCCTCGACGACTTCGGCGACGACGAGTACTTCGGCGGCGACCTGTGGCGGGACGGCCAGCGCCGGCTGCTCGCGGGCCTGAACGACGAGGCCAGGCTCAACGGGCTCGGCCACGCGATCGTCAGCGCCGAGCAGACCGCCTACCTGGCCCTGCGGCTGGCCATCGTCGACCACCACCGCCGGAATCCCGAGATCGGCGAGCGCGGCATCGTCCCACCGGTGGTCATCATCGGGCAGGCCAGGACCGGCACCACGATGCTGCACGACCTGCTCGCCCAGGAGCCGAGCCACCGGGTGCCGCTGACCTGGGAGGTCGAGCACCCGCTGCCGCCGCCGCGGACCGAGACCTACCTGACCGACCCGCGGATCAAGGAGACCGAGTCGATGTTCGAAGCGATCGACTCGGTTGTTCCGGAGTTCCGCGCGGTGCACCAGCTTGGGGCGAGGCTCGCCCAGGAGTGCTCGAAGATCACAGCAAGCTCGTTCATCAGCGTGATCTTCCCGACCCAGTTCCGGGTACCCGCCTACTACGACTGGCTGCTGCACGACGCCGTCCGCGACGGCCACCACGCCGCCGCCTACCGCTGGCACCGCCGCTTCCTGCAGGTACTGCAGAGCGAGCACCTGGGCAGCCGGTGGCTGCTGAAGTCACCCGCGCACGTCTGGACGCTGCCGGAGCTCGTCGCCGAGTACCCCGACGCGCTGCTCATCCAGACCCACCGCGACCCGGCCCGGGTGATCGCCTCCACCGCGAGCATGCTCTCCTACCTGCGCCGGCTCTACAGCGACGACGTCGACCGCACCACCTTGGGCCAGGAGTTCGCCGAGCTGATCCTCGACGGCCTCACCCGCACCGCGAAGGCCCGCGTCGACGGCACGGTCCGCCCCGACCGGGTCGTCGACCTGCAGTTCCAGGACCTGATGGCCGACCCGCTCGGCGCGGCGCGCCAGGTCTTCGACACCTTCGGCTGGGAGCTGACCCCCGGGACCGAGGAGCGGATGACCACGTTCCTGCGCGACAACGCCCGAGAGAAGTGGGGCGGCCACGAGTACACGTTCGCCGACACCGGCCTGGACCTGGCCGCGGTGCGCGAGCGGACCGCTCTCTACAGCAGCCACTTCGGGGTCAGGCCGGAGGTGGACGGCTAGCGCCAGCCAGGGCGGCCGGGCGACCAGCAGCGACGCCCCGCGGCCCGCCCCGCCCCCGGGGCCGCCCGGGCGGGGGGGGATAAAAAAAAGACCCGGGCGCCCCTATTG
>JADGHD010000445.1 GCA_019689615.1 Frankia sp.
CACCCGGACGACGTTCCCCCGGCCCCGCCGCCAGCCGGCCACCTCCGAGGCAGCCATCGGTACCTGACCAGGGCGGCCCGGTCGGGCCGGTCGTCCTGGCCGGCGGCGCGGCGGCCGCCTGGTTGACGAACCCACCCGAGCGCCGCCGGCTACAGCGCGAGCAGGCCCTTGACGACGGTGGCCCCCGCGCTGGTCATGGAGATCGCGATGACGAGCCGGCGGGCGGTGACGGCGGGGACGTGGCGGGCGAGCCGTCCGCCGAGCAGGAGGCCGCCGCCGGCGGCGAGGATGATGGCGGCCAGCGCGCCGGGCCGCACCGCTGGCAGACCCTTGAGCGCGGCGGCGAGGGCCGCCTGGGTGGAGAAGCTGACCTGGGCGCTCGCCGCGAAGGCGGCCTGCTGCCAGCGGGTGGCCACCGAGTAGAGCACCAGGGACGGCCCGCCGGTGCCGGAGGTCGCGGTCATGAAGCCGGACGCGAGGCCGGCGCAGGCATGGACCGGTGTGGTCGAGCGCACCCGGGCGCGCGGCGAGCTGGTGGTGAGCAGCAGGCCGACGATGATCAGCCCGCCGACCAGCACCTGCAGTGGCGCCGCCGGCAGCAGGCGAGCGGCCAGCACCCCGGGCAGGACGCCGAGCAGGCCGGCCGGGACCAGCACCCGTGCCCGCTCGACGTCGACCAGCCGCCAGCAGGTCGCGAGCGTGCTGGCCGCGACGAGGGCCGCGAGCAGGTTGTTCAGGCTCACCCCGGCGTAGGGCCCGAGCAGCAGCACCAGGAACGGTGCGGTGACCAGGGAGAAGCCGAGCCCGGTGATCCGCTGGGTGGTCGCGCCGACCAGGGCGGCGGCCGCCACCGCCGCCGTCGTGAGCATGGGCCCTCCCGGGGCCGGGGCCGCCGGGCGGCGGCCAGCGGAGGATTCACGCTATGCGCGGCGCGCGAGCACCCGCCCGCCCGAGTGGGCAGGCCCACAGCGCGCCGGCGCCGCGCCGCCACGGCGCCGCCAACGGCCACAGCCGGGCTCACCGGGTGGCGCCGAGGACCATCCAGGCCGACCCGCGGGCGCGCAGGCCCAGCGTCAGCGCCCTGGCCCCGAGCAGGCCGCCGGCGAAGGCGGCCATCGTCCAGGCGACGCCAGCGGCCCCGCCGGGCGAGAAGCGCAGCACGGCGAGGGAGCACAGCACGCAGACCCCGAGGTTGAGCAGGCCGGTCCAGGCGAGGTAGCGGCCGTCGCCTGCGCCCATCAGCACACCGTCCAGCACGAAGACGACGCCGCCAAGCGGCGCGGTGGCGGCGAGCACGAGCACGGCCGGCGCGATCAGTGCCGCGACCTCGGCCGAGCTGGTGAACGCCGGCCCGATCACGCTGGCCAGCGCGGCCAGCAGCACACCGATGACGACACCGCTGCCCACGCCCCAGGCGAGGCAGCGGCGGACGACGTGGCGGGCCCCGGCCGCGTCGCCGGCCCCGAGCCGGTCCCCGACCAGCACCTGCGCGGCGATCGCCAGCGCGTCCATGGCGAACGCGGCCAGCGTGTAGAGCGTCATCGCGACCTGGAACGCGGCCAGCTCGTCCGGCCCGAGCGCGGTCGCGACGTAGGTGACGAGCAGGATCGCCGCCCGCAGGCTCGCCGTGCGCAGGAACAGCCACCACCCCAGCCGCGCGCCCGCGAGCACGCCGAGCGGCCGGGGACGGGCGCTCGCCCCGACCCGGCGGGCATGCCCCGCGATCACCCACAGGTAGGCGGCGACCATCCCCCACTGGGCGAGCGCCGTGCCGGCGGCGGAGCCGGCGATGCCCCAGCCGGCGCCGTAGATGAGGACGGCGTTCATGGCGGCGTTGAGCGCGAATCCGGCGGCGGCGACGACCAGCGGCGTGCGGGTGTCGTGCAGGCCGCGCAGCAGGCCGGCCGCCGCGAACACCAGCAGCATCGCCGGCAGGCCGATCATCGAGATCACCAGGTAGCGCGACGCCTGCTCGGCTACGTCGGCCGGCGGGCCGAACGCGTCGACGACCGCCCTGCTCGACCACCAGCCGAGCAGGGCGAGCACGACGCCGATCCCGGCGGCCAGCCACAGCCCGTCGATCCCGGCGGACACCGCCGCCCGCTCATCGCCGGCGCCGCGCAGCCGGGCGACGGCCGGCGTGGTCGCGTAGGCCAGGAAGATCATCAGACCGATCGCCGTCTGCAGCACCGGCGAGGCGAGCGCCAGCCCCGCCAGCGCGCTGGCCCCGAGGTGGCCGACCATCGCCGTGTCCGCGAGCAGGAACAGCGGCTCGGCGAGCAGCGCCCCCAGCGCCGGCACCGCCAGCCGCACGATCGAGCGGTCCAGCGAAGCGGGCCGGCGCGACGGCGGCGACGGCTCGCGCGCCGACGGCCCGGACGGCGGCGTCGCCGACGAGGGCGACAACGGCGAGGCCGGCGAGGACGCCGACGGCGAGGCCGACGACGAGGCCGGCGAGGACGCCGACGGCGAGGGCGGCGAGGACGCCGACCGCGGCGTGCCGGCCGTCACCAGGCCGCCGCTCCCACGGCGCGCCGGGCCGGACGCAGGGCCGCCGGCTCCGGCGGGACGGCCCGGGCCGCCGCGACCAGGTGGCGCAGCAACGCGGCGGTCGTCGGTGGGTCCGGTGGCTCGCCGTGCACGGCGGCGGTGACGACCCGGACGTCGCGCGGCAGCCGGGTCGCCACGACCTCGGGGTGCCGGTGGGCCGCCAGGGCGAGCTCTGGCAGGATCGTGACCCCCAGCCCGGCGGCGACCAGGGCCTGGACCGCGACGTAGTCGTCGGTGGTGAAGGCGATGTCGGGGGCGAAGCCGGCCGCGGCGCAGGCCGACACCAGGTGGGAGCGGCAGCGCTCGCAGCCGGCGATCCAGCGCTGGCCGCGGTGGTCGGCCAGCGCCCGCCCGCCGGCCCCGGCCGGGGTGACCAGGTAGACCGGCTCGGTCAGCAGGTAGGTCTGGCGCAGCCCGCCGCCCTCGGCGACGCCGGGTGGCAGGCCGGCAGGAAGCTGCTCCGCCGCCGGCTGGGCCTCGTCCTGGTAGGAGAACAGCAGCGCCGCCTCGACCTCGCCGGCCCGCAGCAGGCGGACCGCGTCCGGTGGCTCGGCCTCGATCAGCCCGAGCTCGACGTCCGGGTACTGGGCGGCGAACGCGGCGGCGGCCACCGGGACGAACGTGCCCAGCGCCGACGGGAAGGCGGCCAGCCGGACCCGGCCGGCGCGCAGCCCCGTGTAGGCGGCCAGCTCCCGCTCGGCGGCGTCGAGCCGGCCGAGAATCTCCTCCGCCCGCTCGGCGAGCACCCGGCCGGCCTCGGTGAGCCGGATCCCGCGGCCGACCCGCTGGATGAGCTGGCTGCCCGTCTCCGCCTCGAGGCGGGCGAGGTGGTGGCTGACGGACGGCTGGGCGTACTGGAGGGCCTGGGCCGCGGCCGTGACCGAGCCGTGCCGGGCGACCGCGACCAGCACCCGCAACCTGGTCACATCGAGCACGCGGCCAACGTATCAATGTCTTCGATGGTTATCGACGAGATGTGGCATTAGACCAATGGGTTGCCGGAGCGAATCATGCCGGGCATGGACGACGCTCCCCGTCTCGCCGACATCCTGGCCGCGCGCGCCCTGCTCGCCGACCACCTTCCCGCCACGCCGCTGTGGTCGTACCCGGTGCTGAACGCGGCCCTGGGGGCGACCGTCTACGTCAAGCACGAGAACGTCCAGCCCACCGGGGCGTTCAAGGTCCGCGGCGGGCTGACCCTGCTCGCCGGCATGGACCCGGCGCGGCGCGCCCGCGGGCTGGTCACGTACTCGACCGGCAACCACGCCCAGTCGATCGCCTACGCCTGCGCCCGGTTCGACACCGACTGCACGATCGTCATGCCGGCCACGACGACCGAGACGAAGGTCCGGGCGCTAAAGGCGCTCGGGGCGCAGACCGTGCTGTCCGGCCAGGACATGCCCGCCGCGCAGACGCGCGCCGAACAGATCGCCGCCGACAGCGGGCAGCTTCTGGTCAGCCCGGGCGACACGGCGGCGCTGATCGCCGGCGTCGGCACCACCTACCTGGAGATCCTCGATGCCGTCCCCGACCTCGACCTGATCGTGGTGCCGGTCGGCAGCGGGACCGGAGCCGCCGGCGCCACGCTGGTCGCCGAGGCGCTCGCGCCGCGCTGCCGGGTCATCGGCGTGCAGTCCGCCGCGGCCCCGGCGGCGCACGACTCGTGGCGCGCCGGCCGCCTGGTCCGCCGCCCGATCCGCACCAGCGCCGCTGGCCTGGCCACCGGCCGTGGCTTCGAGCTGCCGCAGCGGGTGCTGCGCGGCCGGCTGGCCGACTTCCACCTGGTCAGCGACGCGCAGATCACCGAGGCCCAGCGCCTGCTCGCCAGCGACGCGCACACCCTCGCCGAGGGCGCCGGCGCGGCGAGCCTGGCGGCGCTGCTCGCCCGTCCCGCCGAGTTCGCGGGCCGGCGGGTCGGGGTCGTCTGCACCGGCGGCAACGCCACCCCCAGCGAGATCGCCAGCCTGGC
>JADGHD010000446.1 GCA_019689615.1 Frankia sp.
CAGCACCAGGCACACACCCGACACCACCACCCCAGCCAGACAGGGGCACAAACAAATGGCACTGACTTATGGCACGCTGTTGAGTTCTCAAGGAGCGGAGACGTCCACGTTCCACCGCCGCCAGGCGGCTTCTGCGCGGAGTCTCCCGGCACTGCCGGGATTTCGCTGTCGGCCATCCTACCGGATGAATCCGGCCGGCTGACCGGCGGCTACTTCAGCGGTTTCCGGAGAGAAAGTCACATCGCCCTGGTGGGCGGTGAGCCTTCGCCTCGGCCTCACTGGCCTCTCCGGCGGAAGGGGACGGCCACCTTTGTGGCCTGCCCGACTTCGTCGTCGAGGCTAGCGAGTTCTCGCTTTAGGTGTCAAATCGCTCCGACCTGCGTCGGCCGACTCGCCACCCTCCGCCAATTCGATCCGATTCGGCCACCGGAGGACACGACGTCCGTGAAGGACGAGGGCTTCCGGAGGCTGATTCGGAGCATACTCCCCGGGTCGGATTCGGCCGCGAGGGGGGTGCCACCCACCCTGATCAGCTGGCCATCCGCCCCACCGGCGAGCGCCGGTTGGGAGCAGCAGTCGTTGACTGTACACACGTCCCCGAGGCCTGTCCAGCGCCGCTCGGCAACACGCCGCGGTGGCGCCCGTCACCTGCGCGTTTGCACCTGCGCCACGCATGGTCCGCCGTGGCCGGCGGCGGCGCGGCATGCTCGGGCCATGCCCCACCCTCTGCCCGGCGCGGACGTCCGCGAGCTGGGGCGGCTGCGCTGGCCCGAGGTGCCCGAGCCACGCCCGGTGGTCCTGCTGCCGCTGGGCAGCACCGAGCAGCACGGCCCGCACCTCCCCCTGGACACCGACACCCGGATCGCGGTGGCGGTGGCCCATGGGGTGGCCGCCCGGCTGCCCGGCCTCGTGGTGGCGCCGCCGCTGGCCTATGGCGCCAGCGGCGAGCACGCCGGTTTCCCCGGCACCCTCTCGCTCGGCACCACCGCCCTGACCAGCGTGCTCATCGAGCTCCTCCGCTCGGCCGACGACACGGCGACCAGCGTGGTGTTGGTCAACGGGCACGGTGGCAACGCCGCCGCCCTGCGGGCCGCCACCCGACGGCTGACGGCGGAGGGCCGCCAGGTGCTGACCTGGGCACCACGCACGGCGGTGGTGGCCAGGGCCGGCGTCTCGGCCGCCGCCGCCGACCTGCACGCCGGCCAGGCCGAGACCTCCCTGCTGCTGCACCTGGCGCCCGACCTGGTTCGGTTGGACGCCGCGGTCCGCGGGCCGAGCCCGTCCATCGGCGACCTCGTCCGCCAGGGCGTGCGCCCGCTCAGCCCGACCGGCGTCCTGGGCGACCCCACCGGCGCGTCCGCCGCGCTCGGCGCAGCGCTGCTGGCGGAGTTCATCGACGACGCGGTCCGCGGGATCGCCGCGTGGCCGGGATACCCCGGCCCGCTCGCGTGGTAGAAGCGAAACGGAATCCAGCGCCGGCAGGCCCAGATCCGCCGACGAGTTCCCAACGGATTCGCGCCGCGGCCACTGCCCGGTCCGTGACCGGGGCGGTCCGCCGCGGCAGGACTCTCCGTGCCGCATCGGGCAGCGTCGAGGCCGGTCCCGCCGCGCGGCAGAGCGCCGGTGGGCCGGCGAGGGAGGAAGCATGACCGCATCGGGCGCGCCGGTGGCAATGGTCACGGGGGCGGCGCGCGGGCTGGGCGCCGCGGTCGCCCGTGCCCTCGACACCGCCGGTTACCGGCTCGTCCTCACCGACATCGCGCTCGGTGACGGCGCCGCCGGCCAGCCGGACACCCGCAGCGCCGGCCCGGCCTACCCGTTCGCCACCTGGGAGACGCTGGCCGCGCTCGCCGGCGAGCTCACCGAGGCGGTCGCGGCCCGGGCCGACGTGCGCAGCCAGGAGGACATGGACGCGGCGGCGCGGCTGGCGCTCGACCGGTTCGGCCGGCTGGACGCGGTGGTGGCCGCCGCCGGCGTGATCGCCGGTGGGCCGCCCGGGTGGGAGACCGACGACGCCACCTGGCGGCTGTTGCTCGACGTCAACCTGACCGGGGTGCTCACGACCGCCCGGGCGACGGTTCCCGCCCTGCTCACCGCGCCGGCCGGGCGGTTCGTCGCGATCTCGTCGGCCGCCGGCCACCGCCCGCTGGCCCGCCTCGCCGCCTACGCCGCGTCCAAGCACGGCGTGATCGGCCTGGTCCGCAGCATCGCGGCCGACCTCGCCGGAACCCGGGTGACGGCGAACGTCGTCTGCCCCGGCTCGATGGACACGACGATGCTCGCCGAGACCGCCGCCATCTACGGCCTGCCCGACCCGGGCGAGTTCAGCCAGCACGCCTACCTGCGCCGCCTGCTCGACCCGGCCGAGGTCGCCGCGGCCGTGGCGTTCCTGTGCTCGCCGGCCGCCTCCGGGCTGACCGGCGCGGTCGTGCCCGTCGACGGCGGGTTCACCGGCTGACGCGGGCCGGGCCGCCCCGTCCCACTGGCATGCTTGCCGGCGGGTCCAGCCAGGCCGCACCCGCCAACCGCAGGAGGGAGCCCATGCGCACCGCACCCGCGGATCCCGCGCCCGCCCCGCGCCTTCGCAAGGCGGGGCCGAAGCCGTGACGGACGCCGACACCAGGGCCGAGGCCCGCGCCGACACCCTGATGTGGGAGGTGCGGGCGGCCCCCGGCCGGCTGGCGGACCTGATCGCCTGGGTGCGCCAGACCGGGCTGCCCGACCTGCTCGGGCGGCCCGGCTGCGCCGGGGCCGACCTCTTCGACGCCTCCGACGAGCGCGTCGTCGTGATCGCGCGGTTCGGCGGCCCGGCGGCGCGGCTGCCCGACCCGCCGGCCGAGCTGCTGCGCCGCCCGGCGCACGCGTGGTTCTTCCGCCACGTGTCCACCCACCGGCCGCCAGCCGCGTGACCACCGCGGGCCGCTGACCGCGAACGCCGGCCGCCGCCGGGCAATCAGCCGACCCAGGCGTAGCGCTCGGGGACCAGGATGAACGCGGCCGCGCCGCGCAGGGCGACGTCGTTCGGGGCGGTGCTGGGCTCGATGCGCACGGCCCTGGCGAACTCCATGCCGGTGTGCCGGTCGGCGGCGGCGCGCAGCGCGTCCCAGAAGATCGGGCCGGACTGGGAGAAGCCACCGGCGACCGTGATCACGTCGAGGTCGAACGTCGCGGCGCAGGACGCCAGGGCCACGCCGACCGCGTTGCCGGACCGGGCGAGGGCCGCGCGGGCGATCTCGTCGCCGGCCGCCGCGGCGGCCGCCAGGGCCCGGCCGTCCGCGCCGTCGGCCCCGGCCTCCTCGGCGGGGTGCTCCGGCGACCGCCAGCCGGCCTCGAGCGCCCAGGCGACGGTGCGGGGGCCGGAGGCGATCGCCTCCAGGCAGCCGTACGCCCCGCACGCGCACCGGGGGCCGCCCGGGTCGACGACGATGTGGCCGACGTGCCCGGCGTTGCCGGTCCGGCCGTGGTAGAGCCGGCCGTCGAGGACCAGCCCGCCGCCGACGCCCGTCGAGACGGTGACCGCGAGCAGATGGCGCGCGTCGCGGCCGGTGCCCATCCAGTGCTCGCCGGCGGCCAGCGCGACCGCGTCGTTGTGCAGCAGCACCGGCAGGCCGCCGAACGCCTCCTGCAGCCGGGCGCGCAGCGGGAAGCCGCGCCAGGACGGGATGTTCAGCGGGGACACCTCGCCGGCCGGCCAGAGCATCGGGCCGCCGCAGCCCACACCGAGGCCGGCCAGCCCCGCGTAGTCGTAGGGGCCGCCGAAGCCGCCGTCGGCGAGCGCGTCGTGCAGGCAGCCGACGGCCGCGGCGAAGGTGACCTCCGGGTCGAGGGTCTTCGGCATGGGCCGGCGGGCGCGGCCGAGCACCGCGCCGGTCGCGTCGACGATGCCGGCGGCGAGCTTGGTGCCGCCGATGTCGAGAGCCAGGGCGGCGCGCGCCCGGCCGCCGAGCACCGTCGTGCTGGTCGTCGTGGTGACCGTCGAGGTGGTCGCGGTGGTCGTGGTGGTCACGGGGCCGGTCGTCGTGGTCACCGTGACCGGTCCGGTCGTCGCGGGCACCGGGTCCGGGTGCCGCGGGCCGCCGCTCGTCGCCATGTGCTCAGTCGCTCTCGTCACGCGTGCGGGATGTTGACGAGCCATCATCGCTCACCGACGGCCGGTGGCCGGCTACGACGCCGCGGCGGGCCTACCCGGGTTGGCGGCCGTCGGGAGCGGTCGGCAGCGGGGGGACGGCGCCGGTCGTCCGGGCGGTGCCGGGGGTGTCATCGTCGCACCAGGGGCGCTCACGCTCCCACATCTCCCAGGGGTAGATGTCGTCGCCGGGCAGCTCGTCAGCGTCGAAGGTCCACGGCACGTCCCACCTCCTGGTGGATCCGCAACGGGTGGAGATCTCATCATCGCCGCCAGCGCCGCGAGAAACATCCAATCCGAGAGATCAACGCTGGCCAGACCGGCCGGCCGACGGTGTGTCGCCCGCCCGGGTGTGTCCCGGCCCCGCCGCACCGCGGCACCCCCGACC
>JADGHD010000447.1 GCA_019689615.1 Frankia sp.
ACGGGCGGTGGCGCGGGCGCGGCGGGCGGCGGCGGCATGGGCGGCGGTGGTGGGTGTACCGCCGCGCGCGGGTCCTCGGCCCGGGCTACCGGCGGCAGCGGGTAGCCACCGGTCTGTGGGTAGGGGTAGTCGGCGTCGACCGGCCCGGTCTCGTACCCGGGCAGCTGGGTGTAGTCGGTCTGCCCGTAGCCGGGCGGGTAGCCGGCGAGCTCGTCGTGGTACCCGTCGTGGTCGTAGTAGTAGTCGGAGCGCTCGGGATCGTGGCCGTAGTCGTCCCGAGGTCGGCCACCGTACGCGTATGTCTCCTCGACGCCGTTGTCGAGCTCCCCGTGGCGGGTCACCACTCGTCCGAGCGGGTCACACCACGTCGCACGTCCAACGCGTGTTGGAGGATCTGCACGGCTGCCTCCTGATCGACGAGGTCGCGGCGGGCGCGTGAGCTCAGACCACGCTCGGTCATTCTGCGGTGCGCCGCCACCGTAGTCAGCCGCTCGTCCACGAGCCGCACCGGTATCGGACCAATCCGCGCTCGGAGCAGCCCCGCGTACCGGCGAGCCTCCCGGGCCGCCGGGCCGTCCTCGCCGGAGAGAGTCCTGGGCAGACCGACCACGACCGCCACGGCGCGCCGTTCCCGCACAAGGTCGGCGATCTGTGCGAGATCGCTGTTATCCGACGCATCGCGTCGAAGAGTACAGACCGGCAAGGCGAGCAGCCCATCCGGGTCACTCGCGGCTACTCCGACCCGTACCGAGCCGACATCGATGCCCAGCCACACGCCCTGCGGGAGCTTCGCCCGGTGGCGGGGTTTGCGGGACATCGATGCCAGTGCGGACGCGGGCGCGGCGGTGTGGTCGGTTCCCTGGCCGCCGGTCAGGAGGCGGCCGGCACGGCGGCGGCGACCAGCTCGCGGACCTTGCCGAGGGCGCGGGGGACGCCGGTCCCGTCGCTGCCGCCGCCCTGGGCGATGTCGGGCTTGCCGCCACCACGCCCGCCAAGCTCCGCAGTCGCCGCCTTGACCAGGTCGCCGGCCCGCAGACCGCGGTCACGCGCGCCCTCGGTGGTCACCACGACGAGCAGCGCCCGCTCGCCGGCCCTCGCGGCGGTGGCCACGACCGCCGGCCGGTCGGCGAGCCGGTTGCGCACGTCGAGGGCGAGCCGGCGCAGGTCGTCGCCGGACGTGCCATCCGGCGCCTCGGCGGCGACCACGGCGATCCCGCCGACGTCGACCGCGCTGGCGGCGAGCCCGGCCGCGCCAGCGAGCACCGCCTGCGCGCGCAGCCGCTCCAGCTCCTTCTCGGCGTCGCGCAGCCGGCCGACCACGTCGGACACCCGGTCGGGCAGCTCGTCCGGGCGGACCTTGAGCAGGCCGGACAGCTGGGAGACCAGCAGGTGCTCCCTGGCGAGGAAGCGGAACGCGTCCAGGCCGACCAGGCCCTCGACCCGGCGGGTGCCGGCGCTGATCGACGACTCGGACAGCAGCTTGATCGCGCCGAGCTGGGCCGAGCGGGCGACGTGCGTGCCACCGCACAGCTCGCGCGAGTAGTCGCCGATGTCGACCACCCGGACCTGCTCCCCGTACTTCTCGCCGAACAGCGCCATCGCGCCGAGCCGGCGGGCCTCCTCCTGGGTGGTCACGAATGCGGTGACGTCCAGGTCACGCAGGGCGACCTCGTTGACCTCGTCCTCGACGTCGGAGAGCACCGACGGCGGGACCGAGCCGAGGGCGTGGAAGTCGAAGCGCAGCCGGCCGGGCGAGTTGAGCGAACCGGCCTGGGTGGCCGACTCGCCCAGCGCCCGCCGGAACGCGGTGTGCACCAGGTGGGTGGCGGTGTGCGAGCGGGAGACGGCGCGGCGCCGGTCGGCGTCGACCGTCACCTCGACCTCGGCGCCGAGGCGCAGCTCGCCGCGCAGCACCTTGCCGCGATGCAGGACGAGGTCCGGGATCGGCCGCTGCACGTCGATGATGTCGACCTCGCCGCCGTCGAACACGAACCGGCCGAGGTCGGCCTCCTGGCCACCGGCCTCGGCGTAGAACGGCGTGGTGTCGATGACGATCCCGACCTCGGCGCCCTCCCCGGCCGCTGGCACCCCCTGGCCGGTGGCGACGGAGACCATGCCGACGACGGTGGCCGTGCGGGACAGCTCCGTGTAACCGGTGAAGGTGGTCGGGCCGGAGCGGGCGAGGATCGGCCGGAACACCGACAGGTCGAGGTTGCCGATCCGCCGGGCCGCCCGGTCGGCCTTGGCCAGCTCGCGCTGGCGCTCCATCAGCCGGCGGAACCCGGCCTCGTCGACGGTCAGCCCGGCCTCGGCCGCCATCTCCAGGGTCAGGTCGATCGGGAAGCCGTAGGTGTCGTGCAGCTGGAACGCGGCCTCGCCGCCGATCTCGGTGGAGCCGGCCGCGCGCGCCCTGCTGACCGCCAGGTCGAAGATCGTCGTGCCGGTCCGCAGGGTCTCCAGGAACGCCTGCTCCTCGGCGACGGCGACGGCGGTGATCGGGGCGGACCGCTCGACGAGCTCGGGGTAGATCGAGCCCATGGCGGCGCCGATCCGCTCGAACAGGTCGGCCATCACCGGCTCGCGCCCCCCGAGCAGGCGGACGTTGCGCACGGCCCGGCGCAGCATCCGGCGCAGCACGTAGCCGCGGCCCTCGTTGGACGGGATGACGCCGTCGGAGATCAGCAGCGCGGCGGTCCTGGTGTGGTCGGCGATCACCCGCAGCCGGACGTCGTCGGTCGGGTCGTCCCCGTAGCGGCGGCCGACCAGCTCGGCGGCGCGGTCGAGCACCGGGCGGGAGATGTCGATCTCGTAGAGGTTGTCGACGCCCTGCAGCAGGGTCGCCATCCGCTCCAGGCCCATGCCGGTGTCGATGTTCTTGGCCGGCAGCTCGCGCAGGACCGGGTAGTCGTAGCCGGCGCCCTCGCCCCGCTCGAACTGCATGAAGACGAGGTTCCAGACCTCGAGGTAGCGCTCCTCGTCCGCGACCGGGCCGCCGTCGCGGCCGTAGGCCGGGCCGCGGTCGTAGTAGATCTCGCTGCACGGCCCGCACGGCCCGGGCACGCCCATCGACCAGAAGTTGTCCTTCTTGCCGCGGCGCTGGATCCGCTCGGCCGGCAGCAGCGTGCGCCAGATCGCCTCGGCCTCGTCGTCGTCGAGGTAGACGGTGGCCCACAGGTCGTCGACCTTGAAGCCGTACCCCTCGGTCAGCAGCTCGAAGGCGTAGTTGATCGCGCCTTCCTTGAAGTAGTCGCCGAACGAGAAGTTCCCGCACATCTGGAAGAACGACGCGTGCCGGGCGGTGCGGCCGACGTTGTCGATGTCGACCGTGCGGACGCATTTCTGCACGCTCGCGGCGCGCGGCGCCGGCGGCGTCAGGTCACCGAGGAAGTACGGCTTGAACGGGACCATGCCGGCATTGACGAGCAACAGCGTCGGGTCCTCGGCGACCAGCGAGGCGCTGGGCACCACCAGGTGCCCACGCTGCTCGAAGTGGGAGAGAAAGCGCCGGCGGATCTCAGCCGTTTCCATCGGATTCACGTCGTCCAGAGTGAGGTGGTGGTCGTGGTCGTCGTCGGTCAGCTGCGGGGGAACGGTCGCGGGATGTGGACCGTGGCGTCCGGGTCGTCGTCACCGGGCGGCAGGCCGTCGGCCGCTGGGCCGTCCTCGATTCCGAGCGCGGTGCGGATTTCCGCCTCGCGCTCCGCCATCGCCTCGCGCACATCGGCCGCGAACTCCCGTATCGACTGTACGAGAGAGCCGGCGACGCTCTGCGGAGACAGCGCGGAGGCGGCGCGGGCGGCCTGGCGGACGACCAGTACCCCGACGACAGCCCCGAACGTGATGTAAAACAACCGGCGCGGCATCTAACGCGGCCCTCCTACCGGTTCCGCTGGCGCGGCGGCCGCGTCGCCGCGGCCTGACCTGGCGGCCTTGGCGGCCCTGCGGGCGGCCGCCTTCTCCGCCTTGATCTCGGCGGACACCCGGGACGACACCTCGGCGCGGGCGCGCTTGGCCGCCGCCTGGCGCACCCCGTAGGTGAACGCGGCCACCCGCACCACCGGCCCGCCGACCGTCGCCGCGAACAGCGAGGTCAGCGACGAGACGTTGGTGGTGATGGACTGCACGTTCTCGGTGATCTTGTCGAGCCGGTCGAGCTCCTTGTTCACGTGGGCGAGCGCGACGTTGACCTCGTCCACGGTGGCCCCGGCCTGGCGGACCCTGGCGGTCCCCTCGTCGATCGCGATGCCGGTCTGGCGCACCCGAGCGGCGGTCTCGTCGAAGATCTTCCCCAGCTTGTAGAGCGCGTAGCAGCCGAAGAGGACGAGCACCGCGAAGGCCCCCGACGCGATCAGGCCAGCGATCGCACCACCAGACATCAGGCAGCGCCTCCCTGTTGGTCCGCCGGGATCGGCCCGGAACGCGAACACCGGTCGGGAGCGACCTTACCGACCGCGTGGGCCGGTGCACGGTCCGGCCCGCATGTGGCCAGGTCAGGCGTGCCCGTGC
>JADGHD010000448.1 GCA_019689615.1 Frankia sp.
GGAGACCCGTGGGCCGCTCGAGCCCGGGCCGCCCGAGGCCGCCGGTGGGGGCGCGCTGGGGGCTGTGGCGTCGCCGCCAGCCGGGGTGCCGGCGCCGTGGCGGGCCGGCGGGTCCGCGCCGATCCGCTCGCCGTTGTCGCCACAACCGGCTACCACCAGCGCGGCAACTGCCAGGATCAGGACGCGAGAGCGTGCGGCGTACCGTGATGATACGTTGTCAATCCGCACAAGCCGTAAGAATAGCGCCACGCCCAGCGACTGTGGATTGCGCACCGCTGAACTGTCGGCCCGACGTCCTACTATCAAGTTCGATGATCCGCTCACCTGCCCCGCGGGCGGCCGACCCGGCCGAGCTCATCGAGCGCTACCTGTCGCACCTGGAGGGCGAGCGCGGTCTCGCGCACAACTCGGTGCTGGCCTACGGGCGGGACCTCCGCCGCTACCGGGACCACCTGGCCCGCCGCGGGCTGCGCTCGCTGCATGACGTCGACGAGGCCACGCTGGGGGAGTTCGCCGCGGCTCTGCGCAGCGGGGACGACGAGCACCCGCCGCTGGCGGCGGCGTCGGTCGCGCGGATGCTGGTGGCGGTTCGCTCGCTGCACCGGTTCGCCGCCAGCGAGGGCGAGGTGGACGAGGACGTCTCCCAGCCGGTCCGCCCACCGGCGCCGCCGCGGCGGCTGCCGAAGGCGCTCACGGTGGACCAGGTGACGGCGGTGCTGGCGGCGGCGGCCGGGCCGGATTCGGCGGAGAGCGACGACCTGGGGCAGCGGGTCCGCCGGCTGCGCTCGGCGGCGCTGCTGGAGCTGCTGTACGGGACGGGCGCGCGCATCTCGGAGGCCGTCGGGCTGGACATCGACGACCTCGACCTCGGCGGCAACCCGTCCGTGCGGCTGCACGGCAAGGGCGGGCGCGACCGGGTGGTGCCGCTCGGCCGGTGCGCGGTCGCGGCGTTGTCGGCCTACCTCACCCGCGGCCGGCCGGCGCTGGTGACGCCGGCGTCGGGGGCCGCGGTCTTCCTGTCCCGGCGGGGCGGGCGGCTGTCCCGGCAGAGCGCCTGGTCGGCGCTGCGGGCCGCCGCCGAGGCCGCCGGGGTGGATGGCGTGTCCCCGCACGTGCTGCGCCACTCGTTCGCCACCCACCTGCTGGACGGCGGCGCTGACATCCGGGTGGTGCAGGAGCTGCTGGGCCACGCCTCGGTGCGCACGACCCAGATCTACACGATGGTGACCGTGGACCGGTTGCGCGAGGTCTACGCGGCTGCCCATCCCCGGGCCCTGGCGGGCTAGGGCAGGCCGGGGCTTGGGCCGCCGGTGGCACGCGCGGCCCGGCCGACGTGGTGCGCTGGGCGGATCAGGACGGGGCGTACGGGCCGAGGCTCGGCATCCCGTTGGCGCCCTGCGGGGTGGGCACGCCGACGCCGCCGACCCCCTGGCCGCTGCGCTCGGCGAGCGTCTCGCCGACCTTCCGCGCGATCGCCTCCATCAGGCGCAGCGCCTGCGGCAGCGAGAGGTTCAACACCACCTCGCTGTCATTTGTCATCGCGAAGCGAACCGACACGTCGGCCATTGCTCGACATCTCCCGCCTGTACTGAGGACCTGCCCGCGGTGCGCGCACTCGGACAGTACGGCCCATCTTCACCTAGTGCCCGCAAGGGGGTGGACGCGATGCAGAGCACGTTACGTACCGTCCGCACGTCGTCACCCCCTCTTGACGTTCCATCGGCGTAGCTGCCCTGTTGATCCTGTATCGTCCCGCATGCTTGCCGGCGGCGCGCAGCCGGGGTACGCGAATCGGCGCGACGGCCTACCTGCGCGGACTCGCCGGGCGACGGGCCGGGCGGCCGCCGCCGGTCTCACCCGGCAGCGGCCGGCAGCGGCCGGCATGTGGTCCGCGTCGGCGACCTACGCGTGTGGCGGGCCGTTCGGGCACGATGGGTGCGTGACTGCTACCGCAAACGGTCAGGACGTCTCGTCCCTCTCCATCGGCATCCTCGGCGGCTCCGGGCCCCAGGGCGGCGGGCTGGCGATCCGGTTCGCAGCGGCCGGGCACAAGGTGGTCATCGGCTCGCGGTCCGCCGAGCGTGGCGCCGAGGCCGCAGCCAAGCTGTCCGCGCCCGGCCGGGTCATCGAGGGCACCGACAACGCGAGCGCCGCCGCGCAGACCGACGTGGTGATCGTGGCGGTGCCCTGGGAGGGGCACGGCGAGCTGCTGGCCAGCCTCCGCAAGGAGCTCGCGGGCAAGATCGTGATCGACTGCGTCAACCCGCTCGGGTTTGACAAGGGCGGCGCATACGCGCTGCCGGTCCCCGAGGGCAGCGCCGCCCAGCAGGCCGCCGCTCTGCTGCCGGACAGCACGGTCGTGGCCGCGTTCCACCACGTCTCCGCGGTCCTGCTGGCCGACGAGTCGATCGCCAAGGTCGACACCGACATCCTGGTGCTCGGCGACGACCGCGCCGCCACCGACCTGGTCCAGGCGCTGGCCGAGCGGATCCCGGGCATGCGCGGCATCTACGCCGGCAAGCTGCGCAACGCCGGCCAGGTCGAGGCGTTCACCGCCAACCTCATCTCCATGAACCGCCGCTACAAGGCGCACGCCGGCATCCGCATAACCGACGTCTGAGCCGCGACCATGGCCGAGGACCCGCGCGACGACCTGGGCCGGCCGGTGCCGGTGCCGGCCCGGGTCGAACGCGTGGTCTCGCTGGTGCCGAGCCTCACCGAGGCGGTGGCGGCCAGCGCCCCCGGGCTGCTGGTCGGCGCGACGAAGTGGTGCACGCACCCGGCCGACCTGGACGTCACCCGGGTGCGCGGCACCAAGAACCCGGACGTCGACCTGATCGTGCGGCTCGCCCCCGACCTGGTCATCGCCAACGCCGAGGAGAACCGCGAGCCCGACCTGGAAGCGCTGCGGGCCGCGGGCCTCGCCGTCTGGGTGACCGCGCCAACCACCGTCCCGGGCGCGCTGACCAGCCTCGACCGGCTGCTGCGCCACGGCTGCCGGCTGCCCCGCCCGCGCTGGCTGGACGAGGCGGCATCGGTCTGGCGGGAGCCCTACACCGGGCCGCGGCGGCGGGCCGTCATCCCGATCTGGCGCCGGCCGTGGATGGCGGTCGGCCGGGACACGTTCACCGGCGACGTGCTCGCCCGGCTCGGCGTCGACAACGTGCTGGCCAACCACCCCGAGCGCTACCCGCGGATCGACATCGCCGCGCTGCCGCCGCACGACCTGGTCGTGCTGCCGGACGAGCCGTACCGGTTCAGCCGCGACGACGGCCCGGAGGCGTTCACCGCCCCGGCGGCCTGCGTCTGCGGCCGCCACCTCACCTGGTACGGGCCGTCGCTGGTGACGGCGCGCGAGCTGCTCACCGCCCAGCTCGCGCACGCCAGCTGAGCCGCTCGGCGCCACGAGGACACCGAGCGGCACCGAACCACTGGCACCGGCGCGGGAGCGCCACCTACTCACTGGTACCGCGGCGCGGAGCGCTACTGGTACCGCGGCGCGGGAGCGCTACCTACTACTACTGGTAGGAGTACTCGACGGTCGGGAACCGGCCCTCGCGGACGTCCTCCCGGTAGGCGGCGGCGGCCTCGCGCAGCGAGGTGCGCAGGTCGGCGTAGCGGCGGACGAACCGCGGCGAGCGGCCGGCGGACAGGCCGGCCATGTCCTGCCAGACCAGGACCTGCGCGTCGCACTCCGAGCCGGCGCCGATCCCGACGGTCGGGATCGACAGCGCCTTGGTCACCCGGGCGGCCACGTCGGCCGGCACCACCTCGAGCACCACGGCGAACGCGCCGGCCGCCTCGATCGCCCGCGCGTCGGCGAGCAGCGCGGCGCCGGCGTCCTCACGGCCCTGCACCCGGTAGCCGCCGATGGTGTGGATGCTCTGCGGGGTCAGGCCGATGTGGCCCATCACCGGGACCCCGGCCGAGACCAGCAGCTCGATCTGCGGCGCGACCCGGGCGCCGCCCTCGAGCTTGACGGCGTGCGCGCCGCCCTCCTTCAGGAAGCGGGCCGCGGTCTCCAGCGCCTGCGCCGGGCTCGCCTGGTAGGAGCCGAACGGCAGGTCCGCGACCACCATCGCGTGGGGGGCGCCCCCCCCCCCCCCCCCCCCCCCCCGGCGCCCCCCCGGCCCCCCGGCCGGGGCGGGGGGGGGGGGTGCCCCGCGCCCCGCGCCGGGCCCCCCCCCCCCGGGGGGGGGGGCCCCCCCCCCACGACCGCGCGGACCAGCGGCAGCAGCTCGTCCACGCTGATCGGGACGGTGGTGTCGTAGCCGTAGATCACGTTGGCCGCCGAGTCGCCGACCAGCAGCACCGGCACGCCGGCCTCGTCGAAGACCGACGCCGTCGTCGCGTCGTAGGCGGTCAGCATCGCCCACTTCTCGCCGCTCTCCTTCCATGCGGCGATGTCGCGGACGGTGGTGCGCCGGCGGGGGCGGGGCGGCTGGGCCGAGGTCTGGCCGGTCGTCCCGTTGTCCGCCGCCGCGGGGGTCGCGGTGGTC
>JADGHD010000449.1 GCA_019689615.1 Frankia sp.
GCCCGACGCTGCCGCTCCCGTCCCCGCGGTCGAGCTCCGGGGGATCAGCAAGCGCTACGGCCAGGTCGTCGCCTGTGACGGCGTCGACCTGGCCGTGCGCCGCGGCGAGATCCACGGCCTGCTGGGCGAGAACGGCGCTGGCAAGTCCACTCTGATGAAGGTGCTGACCGGGCTGGTCCGCCCGGACAGCGGCGTGATCCTGCGCGACGGCTCCCCGGTGGACGTCGCCGACCCCCAGGTGGCGGCGACCATCGGCGTCGGCATGGTGCACCAGCACTTCAGCCTCGTCGGCGCGCTAACGGTCTGGGAGAACGTCCTGCTCGCCGACGCCGCGGCGGCGCCGGGGCCGTCGGCCGGCGGCTGGCGGGGCGTGCCGGGCCGGCGCCGGAGCGTGGTCTCCCGGCTGCGCCGGGAGGAGGTCTGCGAGGACGTCGTCCGCGTCGGGGAGCGGTACGGCATCGCGGTGGACCCGCTCGCGGTGGTCGACTCGCTGTCCGCCGGGCAGCGGCAGCGGGTCGAGATCATCAAGTGCCTGCGCCGCGACCCGGACGTGCTCATCCTCGACGAGCCGACCTCGGTGCTGTCGCTGGCCGAGTCCCGGGAGCTGTTCAGCGTGCTGCGCCGGGCGGTCACCGACGGCCCGGACGGCGCGGCCAAGGCGGTCGTGCTGATCAGCCACAAACTCACCGAGATCCTGACCGCGACGGACCGGGTGACCGTGCTGCGCCGCGGCCGGGTCGTCGCCCGCCAGCCCACCGCCGCCACCGACGCCGCGACGCTGGCCCGGGAGATGGTCGGCCGCACGGTCGCCCTCGCCGAGGAGGCGGCCGCGCTCGGCCTGGCCCCGGCCGCCCCGGCGGCTGCCGACTGCGGCGCCGAGCCGGCGGCGGTGGCCGCGGCGGCGCCGGACGGCGGCCAGCCGGCCCGGGTGCCGGCGCTGGCGATCGACGCGGTCACGCTGACCTCGCCGACCGGCGCGCGGCTGCTGGACTCCTTCTCCCTTGCGGTGCACGCCGGCGAGATCGTCGGGCTGTACGGCGTCGAGGGCAACGGCCAGCCGGCGCTCGGCGACCTGCTGTCCGGCCTGGTCACCCCGGACCGCGGCCGGGTGCTGGTCAAGGATGCCCCGGTGGACCTGCGCCGGCCCGGCGCGCTGCACGCCGCCGGGGTCGGCGTGGTGCCCGAGGACCGGCACCGCTCCGGCTGCGTGCTGGACATGAGCGTGGCCGACAACCTCGTCCTGACCGACCTCGGCCCGGTCAGCGGCCGGCTGTTCGTCAGCCGGCGCCGCCAGCTGCGCCGTGCCGCCGAGCTGGCCGAGCGGTTCGGCATCTCCTGCCCGTCGCTGGACGCCCCGCTGCGCACGCTCTCCGGCGGCAACCAGCAGCGGGTCGTGCTGGCGCGGGAGCTGTCGGCCGACCCGGCCGTGCTGGTCGCCGCCCAGCCCACCCGGGGCCTGGACGTCGGGGCGATCGAGGACATGTACCGCGAGCTGCGCGCGGTCGCGGCCCGCGGGGTCGCCGTGCTGCTCATCTCCACCGAGCTCGAGGAGGTGATGGCGCTGTCGGACCGGATCGCGGTGATCTCGTCCGGCCGGGTGGTCGGCGAGCTGGCGCCGGCCGAGGCCGACGCGGAGCGGCTCGGCCTGCTGGTCGGCGGCGCGGCCGAGGGCGGCGGCGCCGACCGGGACGCCCGCCCGGCCCACGGACGGGCGGCGGTGCCCGCTCCCAGCACCGGGACGGGTGGCGGCTCGGCCCGGCCCGCGGGCCTGGCCCCGACCACCACGCCGGCCACCGCCGCCGGGGGAGGCCAGCTGTGAGCGTCCAGGCCGCCTCGCGGACCACCCCGATCGACCGGGCGGTGGCGGCGCTGCTGGCGCCGACCAGGCGCGCCGGCGGGTCGCCGCTCGCGGTAGCCCTGCTCACGGTCGGCACGGCGGCGCTGGCGCTCGCAATCGTCGCCGGCCTCGTCGGCCTCGTCGGCGGCTCGCCCGGCAGCGTGCTGTCGTCGATGATCGACGGCAGCGTCGGCAGCGCCAGCTCCATCAGCACCACGTTGATGGAGGCCACGCCGCTGCTGCTGGTCGCCGTGGGCACCTGCGTGGCCAGCCGGGCCGGGGTGTTCAACATCGGCCAGGAGGGCCAGATGCTGATCGGGGCGGCGCTGGGCGCCTTCGTCGGCCTGCGCACCCAGGGGCCGCCGGAGCTGGTCTCGACGCTCGCCCTGCTGTGCGCCGCGCTGGGTGGCGCGGCCTGGGCGGCGCTGGCCGCCGTGATGCGCTACCGCCGGGGCGTCGACGTCGTCGTCAGCACGCTGCTGCTGATCTTCATCGCCGAGCAGCTGGTGAGCTTCCTCGTCAGCAGGCCGTCGCTGCTGCAGGAGACCCGCATCCCCGGCCAGATCGTCGCCCAGCAGTCCGACGCGCTGGCACCGGCGTACCGGCTGCCCGCGCTGGGCGAGCACCCCGGGCTGACGGTCGGCGTGGGCACGTTCATCGCGCTCGGGCTCGCCGTGGTCATGGCCGGGCTCCTGGCCCGCAGCCGCTGGGGCTTCAGGATCCGGATGCTGGGGCACAACCCGCTGGCCGCCCGGCACGCCGGCGTGCGGGAGGCCGCCTACGGCACCGTGGCCCTGGCCATCTCCGGCGCGTTCGCGGGCCTGGCCGGCGGGGTGGTGCTGACCGGGCAGGTCTACCGCCTACAGCCGGGGATGTCCGACAACTACGGCTGGGACGGCCTGCTGGTCGCGCTGGTCGCGCGGGACCGGCCGCTGGCCGCGGTCGTCACCGCGCTGGCGTTCGGCGGGCTGCGGGCCGGCGGCGGCCTGCTCGCATCCACCGGCGTGCCGGCCTACCTGGTCGACATCACCCAGGCGCTGCTGGTCATCGCGTTCGTGCTGCCGCCGGCGCTGCTCGCGCTGTGGCACGCCCACGCCAGCCGCCGCCGGGGCCGGGCCGCGGCGGCGGCCTCGGCCCGCGCCGCCGCATCGGGAGCGGCGGCATGAGCGCGGGCGAGCTGGCACACGCGAGCGGGAGGGAGTGGCTGTGATCCTCGACGACGGCGCCACCGTCCTGTCCAGCGCGGTCCGGCTCGCCGTGCCGCTGGGCTTCGCCGCCTGCGGCGAGTACCTGGCCGAGCGGGCCGGGACGATGAACATCTCGGTCGAGGCGATGATGATCACGGGCGCGTTCACCGCGGTCGCCTCCGCCTCCGCCACCGGCTCGGCCTCGCTCGGCCTGCTCGTCGGCACGGCCGCGGGCCTGCTGGTCGGCCTCATCCACGGCAACGCCTCGCACCGGCTGGCGGTGAACACGTTCGTCGTCGGCCTCGCCCTGAACGTGCTCGCGCTCGGCCTGACCAGCTTCTTCAACGCCAGCACCGAGCTCACCGGGCACCAGGTCGCCCAGGTGAGCATCCCGGTGCTGCGCGACATCCCGCTCGTCGGCGAGCCGCTGTTCGTCCAGCGTTGGCCGGTCTACCTGCTGCTGCTCGTCGTCCCGCTGACCTGGTACCTGGTCGAGCGCACCCGCTTCGGCCTGGAGCTGCGGGCGGTCGGGGAGAACCCGCAGGGCGCCGACGTCACCGGCATCCACGTCAACCTGCGCCGCCGCCAGGCCCTGCTCTACTGCGGGACGCTGTCCGGCCTCGGCGGCGCGCACCTGGCGGTCGGCGCGGTCGGCTCGTTCAACGACAACATGACCGCGGGGCGGGGCTTTCTGGTCATCGCGGCGGTCATCTTCGGCGCGTGGCGGCTGCGCGGCACGCTCGTCGGCGTGGCCCTGTTCGGCCTCGCGGACGCGCTGCGGCTGGCGCTGCCGGCCGTCGGCCTGACACTCAACAGCCAGCTGCTGATCGCGGCGCCGTACCTGCTGGCGCTGCTTGCGATGGTCCTCGTCGTCCGCCGCACCCGCCAGCCGGCCGCGCTCGGCAAGCCCTTCACCCGCGGCATCGTCTAGCGCCGACCACACCACCAGGGCCGTCCGGCGGACCCGAGCTCGCCGGACGGCCCCTGGCGTCTCAGCGCGTGTCGCCGACCGTAATCGTATGGACACGGGATGCACTATTGGCTGGACACGCCGCGTCGGGAAGGAGATCGGCATGAGGGTCCGGCCGGGCCACGTTCGTGGGCGGGCGTCGGGCGCCGCCGCCGTGCCGGCGGTGGCCGACGCGGGCAGCGCTCGGGGCGAGGACGCGCCGGTCCGGCTCGCCGGCGGCGACCGGTACCGGGACTGACCGCCGGGTGCCAGCCAGGAGCACCACCGTGCCCGGTGAGCCCGCGCCCGTCGTGCGGCGGCGCGTGCCCCTCGGCGAGTTCAGCCGGCCCGGCCGACCGGCGCGCCGGACCGGGGGCAGGCGGACCTGGCTCGTCGCCGTCACCCTGTCGGTCGCCGTCGGTGCCGCCGCTGGCCTGGGCATCGGCGTCGTGCTGCGCTCCGCCCAGGACGAGGCGGGCGGCGGGGCCGGTCCGGCGGCCCCGCCGAGGGCGGGCACGGCGGC
>JADGHD010000450.1 GCA_019689615.1 Frankia sp.
CCCCGGGGCCCCGTCAACCGCCGGCCCGGGGGCGAAGTGCCCCTGGCAAGGGCTCCGGGGCTCGGCCCCGGAGCCCTATGACGCGGGAGCCCGGGAGTAAATCCGAAGGATCTACGAACAGGCAAAGTTGAATGTTCGCAGGTCACCCGCGACCGAAAGTTCCACAGTTAGAGCGTGTCTCACATGGGGAGTCGCTTCCAGCAGGTGAGAGCGGCTGCCTGGGTGAGGAATCCAAGGAAGACGCTGTGTCGCGGCTGCGGCGCCTGCCCGTTGACAGTCCGGGCTCACCGCGTCACTGCCCGGGCCGTGGCCCGCAAATGGGAGAAGCAGCCCGGCAAGCGAGGCGGCGCGGACTACCGCGCCGACCCCGACATCAGCGACGACAAGGGCGCGCTGACCTGCGGCCACTGCAACGGCCGCGGCGTCATCGTCCGCGAGCAGGTCCGCGCCGACCGCGACGACAACGGCAAGGGCTACGGGGACTACGACGAGGCACGCTGCCCCGTCTGCCGCGGAACGGGCACGGTGAAGGGGTGACCGCCTCGTCCGTCCCCCCGCCCGCAGACCCGGGGCCGATGGTGCCGCTGCTGTCGGTGAAGTGCCCCGCCTGCACCCGGGCTGCGAAGGCCCGGTCCCACCGCCAGCCCACCGGCCGGCTCACCCTGCCCGGCCAGCGCCCGGCCGGCTGCACCTGCCGCCGGGTCTGGGCTCCGGGCCAGGGGCCCGAGCGGGCCGACGACTCCCCGGTCGGGGAGCCACCCCCGCCCGACGGCCCGGACCGCCCCGCAGTCTGAACCCTCATGACCGTGCTGCTGACCGCCTGCGGGTCCGGCGGGCGTCCTTGGCCAAACCGACGAGGATCATCGGCGGGCTAGGCGCCGACCAGCGCCTTGGCCTGGGCGCCGATCTCGTGGATCAGGTCCTCCCACCCGGGAGTGGAGCCGCCGATGGCGTGGATGGCGGCGCGGGTGGCCGTCACGGCCTTCGCCGTGGCGGCCTCGAGGGTGTCGGCCTCGACGACCATGGACACGTCGAGGCGGCCGAGCGCGAGGGCCGCGCCGAGGTCGGGGTCGGTGACGTCGTGCAGATCATAGAGGGCGTCCGCCAGCCTGTCGGTAAGCGCGTCGAGGGCCTCGACGGGCGCGTCCACCCGCAGCTCGATCAGCGTCTGGTACTTCACGGCAGGTCCTCCTTCCAGCACGTCCGGCTCTTCAGGTAGCCCCGAAGGTTCTTCTCGTAGTTCGCGCCGGACGGGGTGAGGTGCACGTACTTCTTGTGCAACTCGCCGCAGGTGCAGCGCATCCGGAAGTAGCCCTTGCCCTTGTCGACCGTCCAGCCCTGCCGCTCGGCGCCGCGCAGGATGGCCTCCAGTTCCTTGACCGGGTGCCTCGGGCGCGGCATCACCGACCTCCCCTCGAACCTACCCACGCGGGAATCCGTCGGCAGCTGGTCGAGCCGAACTACACCAACGTAGTTCACCAAAGCGGCCAGCGGGCGGCAGGTTAGCGCCCGTTTGTCCCCTGGACAGCGAGCGGGGTGCCGCGGGCCGCGGCTGTCTGTGTCTCAGATCCGGTCGCCCAGGCCGAGGCGCTCGTGCTCGCGGGCGGCGCGGTTCGCGCGGCCGATGGCGCCGTAGCGGGCGGCCATCTGGGTGGACGACCAGCCCATCTGGTCGGCCAGGGTCTGCTCGCCGCCGCCGTTGTCGAGCCACTCGTGCGCGAGGGTGTGCCGGAACATGTGGGGATGGATCTTGATGCCGGCGAGCTCGCCGCGCCGGACGATCATCTGGTAGAGGCCGTCCGGGGTCAGCGGCGCCGACGACCGGGCCGACAGCCACAGCGCCGGCAGCGACGCCCACCGGTGCTGGGCGCGCACCCGCAGGTAGCGGTTGATCGCGAGCGCGGTCTGGTTGCCGATCGCGATGGTGCGCTGCCGGTCGCCCTTGCCGGTGACGACGAGCCGCTTGCGGGTCAGGTCGACGTCGGCGAGCGCCAGGCGGGCGACCTCGGACCGGCGGCCGCCGCTGTCGGCGAACGTGCGGATGATGGCCGCGTCGCGGCGGTCGACGAAGTCGCGGCCCTTGCAGGTCGCGACGAGCGCGGCGAGCTGGTCGAGCTCGAGGACGGGCACGAGCCGTGTGCCGATCTTCGGCGGGGTCATCCGCTCCATCGGCGACGCGTCGATCTCGTCGTCGTCGAACAGCCAGGCGAACCTCTGCTGCAGCGCGCGGAACGTCTGGTTCACGTACGAGTCCGAGCGGCCCTGCGGGCGGCGCGGGGTCGGCTCGGTCGCGAAGTGGATGAGGAACCGCTCGACGTGGCTCCGGGTGATCTCGGCCGCGCCGCCCGGCCGGTACAGCGCCTCGGCCGCGTCGCCGTCCTCGGCCGCCCGGCGGCGGGCCGCGCGCCGGCCGGCCGCGGTCGTCGGCGCCGCCCAGCCGGCCGGCGCCAGCGGCAGGCTCGAGAGCCAGTTGACGAGGCTCACGCCGGCGTCGCGGTAGAGGGTGCGGGTCTTCTGCTCCTTGCCGCCGGCGGCGATGGCCCCGGGAGTAGATCCGAAGGATCTACGAACAGGCAAAGCCGATCGCGTGCCCCCGGTAGGAATCGAACCTACGGCCTACCGCTTAGGAGGCGGTCGCTCTATCCACTGAGCTACGAGGGCGTGGTCGGCCGGCCGGTGGCCTGGCCGGTGGAGATGCCAGCGTATCCGCTCCTGGCGGTGGGAGGTCGCCGCGGGGTGGCCGGTGTGGGGCCCGCGGCCGGGGGCGAGCGGGAGCCGGCGACGGTGGAGCGGCCTGGCCGCCGTCGTCGCCGGGCTCCGAGCGCGTGAGGTCCGAGGCTCAGCCGAGCTGCTCGGCCAGCTCGACAAGCTCCTTGCAGCGCGGGCAGACCGGGAAGCGGTGCGGGTCCCGGACCGGCTCGAACTTGTAGCCGCACAGAGCGGTCACCCGGCCCCCCTCGATGGAGGCCCGGACGATGTCCTCACGGCGGGCGAAGTGGGCGTGGTCGTCACCCTCGCCAGTACGCGTGTCGGACGTCTCTGGCCGGATCTGCGTCGTGCTCATGGGTCGAGTGTAGGTCGCCGGGGCGCTGGGGCCCACGCGTGAACGGCAGGCCGGCTCGACCAGGCACGCCGGGCGCCCACCATGTCAACCTCCGGACCACGCGGTAGGGCAAGTTGGGGCTAGCCGAGAGCGGCGCCGTCGGCGACGCTTGGAGAGGCGGGCACGACGGGGCGTAGTCCGGGGGGAATGCCCGTGACACGGCGTGTGTTGCGCGATGGCGGACGGCGCTGCCGGGCCGGGTCATAGAGCCGGGCCCTTCTGGCGCCCAGCCGGTCTCGGCCGGCCCGGGTGTACCGGGTGGCGGGGGCCAATGGGTGCTCCCACGATGGCCCACATGGCTCTTGCTCCGCCGGGTTGGGGCGTACCCTGTGGGTGGACGAAGGAGACCGGTGACTGGACTGATCGACAGTACCGAGATGTACCTCCGTACCCTGTACGAGCTACGGGAAGAGGGCATCCCGCCGCTACGCGCGCGCCTGGTGGAGCGCCTGCACGTCAGTGCGCCCGCCGCCAGCGAGTCCACTGCTCGCCTGGCCAACGAGGGCCTCGTCGCCCTCGCCGATGACCGGACCGTCCAGTTCACCGAGAAGGGCCTGATGCGGGCCACGGCGGTGATGCGCAAGCACCGGCTTGCCGAGCTCCTGCTCACCGAGGTGATCGGCCTGGACTGGGCCCTCGTGCACAACGAGGCCTGCCGCTGGGAGCACGTGATCTCCGACGAGGTCGAGGCCCGGCTCACGGTCCTGCTGAAGAACCCGAAGCGCTGCCCGTTCGGGAACGAGATCCCGCCGGCCGCCGACCAGGCCCCGATCGGTGGCAACCCGGTCAGCCTGCTCGCCACCGCCGACTCGGCGACGGGCGGCAGGGGCCGGCCGGTCACCGTCAGCTGGATCTCCGAGCGGCTGCAGAGCGACGAGGGCGCGATGCGCCTGCTGCACACCGCCGGCATCGTCCCCGGCGCCGAGCTCATGGTGGAATCCCGAGGCGACAACGTCCGCGTCGTGAAGCAGCAGTCGGCGGAGGCTGGCGCCGAGTCCGAGGCGGGCTCGTCGGTTGGGTCGTCCGCCGCCCAGGACACCAACGCCGAGATCTGCCGCAGCATCGCCGCGCTGGTCTACGTCAACCGCTAGCCCCACCGCCCCTGGCAGCGCCGCCCGCGTCGAGCCGGACGACGCGCCGCTGCCCCAGCACGGCGAAAGCAACAGAAGCAGTGCCCATCGAGCCGCTCTCGTCCGTCGAGAGCGGCTCTCGTTGTTCCTGGCGGCCTTGGCCACGCCGCACCGGGGCCGCCAGCCCGGGCGGCCGCCGTCCGCCCCGGGCCCCCGGCCGGTCGTGGGCCGCCAGCCGGCTCGGGCAGGGCGCCCGGATGGCACGCACCCCGAGACTATACACATCGC
>JADGHD010000451.1 GCA_019689615.1 Frankia sp.
TCTGCCCAGCGCGCGCCCGGCGCCGGGGTGACGTGGCCGCGACCGCCGGCTCCCGGGCGGTCGCCGCGGCCCCGGCCCGGGTCCCCGCGGGCTGGGGCGCGAGCCGGTAGACCCGGCGGGCGTTGCCGACGCAGATCATCTGGGCGATCCGTTCCGCGTCCTGCCGCGTCCAGTCGCCGTCCGCGACGCCGTCACCAAGGAACCTGTCGAGCCCGCGCCGGAACAGCAGCGCCCCGAGCAGGTACAGCTCGGCGAGCGCGAACGCGTCCGTCGAGAACAGCAGCTTGCCGAACGGGGCCAGCTCCAGGGCCTCGGCCAGCACCGCCGCGCTGCCGCGGCCCAGGTTGTGGGTGGTCAGCCCGATGTCCAGGTAGACGTGGGTGAAGACCTGCGCCAGGTAGCCGGCCTCCCGGTGGAACGGGTAGCAGTGCAGCAGCAGAACGGGCGTGCCGGTCGGCGTCAACGCCCGCAGCAGGTCGGTCAGCAGGAGCGGGTTGCACTGGGCCAGGTGCAGGTCGGTGTCCCCGAAGCCGGTGTGGATCTGTATCGGCAGGCCCTGGTCGGCCGCCGTCCAGATCAGGAAGCTGTGCAGGACGGGGTCGGCGAGCCGGATCGGGGCGCCCGCGCGCAGGCGGCCCACCCAGGCCCGCACCGCAGCCACGACCTCCCGGTCGGCCGGGTGCCCTGCCGGCAGCGCGAGCCCCACCCGGTAGGCGGCCACCGACTTCGCGGCGACCACCCGGGGGGCGGTGTCCGTCACCGGGGCGGCGGCCCGCTCGGCCAGCCGGGAGCGGACCAGGTCGGGGAAGTGGGCGACCCCTACCTGGCCGGTGACGATGTCCAGCGCCACCTGCTCGGCCACCGGCTCCAGCCGCAGCACGTCGTACGCCCGCCCGCCCGCGAGCGCCGCGAGCTCCGTCGAGCTGGTGAGCCGCTCGGGCAGGTACCCGGTGTCGACGCAGAACTCGCCGATGCCGGCGGCCCGCAGCATCCTGGCCGCCACCTCGTCGGCGCCGAGCTCGGCCCGGCGGGCCAGGTAGTCCTCGGGCGGGGCGTGCTCCGGCAGGTCCAGCACGGGCGCGCACCAGCGCCGGACGGCGAGCCCGAGCTGGCTGTCGAAGAACGTGGTCCCGGCGGGCGCCGGCTGGTCCGACTCGGTCAGGACCCGCTCGAAGCCGGCGCGGTCAAGCTCCCGGCGGACCAGTCCGTGGCAGTGGTGGTCCACCAGCCTGAGCGTCTCGAGTGTGGGCAGCCGCACTACCGCACCTTCCCCAGCTTCCGCCCGCGCCATGCCTGGCCGGACGTTATCCACAGCCGCGCCTGTGGATAACTTGTGGAGAACTGGGGGTGGGCTGTGCACAACGGGCCGCCGTCCGCGTGGGCCTCGCCGGCGGCGCCGGGCGGCGATGAGCCAGAACATGCCCTCTGACCAGGCATTTCCTCGACGGCTCCTGCTCCGTGCGCCGACGGGCCGGCCTGTGGACGGCTGTGGATAACCGCATCCGGCTGTGGATGACGGTGCCCGCGCGGGCGACCGGCGACGCGCAGCCGCGTGACAACTCCGTCGAAACGGCAGTCATCGGGCGCCGGTGACCGTACGCTGACCGTGCGAGGCGGCTCACAGATCGGTCCATTCCGGGCGGAGGTGCCTGACCGATGACAGCCGCGACCGAGCAGGACCAACAGCGCGCGCCTGCCCATCCCGGTGGGCGGGCGCCCACCCATGCCCGCGACCCCGACCACCGCCGCCTCGGCGAGCTGCTCGTCCACCAGCACGGCCCGGCGCTCGCGCGCTACGTCGGCCGGCTGCTGCCCGGTGACCCCGGCCGCGCCGAGGACATCGTCCAGGAGATCTTCCTGCGGGCGTGGCGGCACGCCGACCTGGTCGCGGTGCTCGCCGCGCAGGGCACGCTGGAGCCCTGGCTGTACCGGGTCGCCCGCAACCTCGCGGTCGACTGGCTGCGCCGCCGCGCCGCCCGGCCGGTGGAGCTGTTCGAGGCGCCGCCGGCGGTGCCCGACCCGCGGCCGGATGACCTGCTGGAGGCGGTGCTGTCGCGGCGCGTGCTCACCGAGGCGCTCGGCTCGCTGTCCGCGCCGCACCGGGAGACCGTCGTGCGGCTGCACTACCTCGACCGCTCCTGCACCGACGCGGCCGCCGAGCTCGGCGTGCCGCCAGGGACGGTGAAGTCGCGCAACCACGTCGCGGTCCGCGAGCTGCGCGCCGCGCTGGCGGCCCGCGGCGTCACCGGCCGCTGACCCCGGCCGCCGCGCCGCCGACGGCGGGTAACGTTGGCGCGATGATCGTGGCGATTGAGGGGATCGACGGGGCTGGCAAGAACACGCTGACCCGGGCGCTCGTCGACCGGCTGACGGCCGCCGGCCGGCCGGTGCGCACGCTCGCGTTCCCGCGCTACCGGGTGGCGCCGCTCGGCCCGGCCGTCGCCGCCATGCTCGCCGGCGACCCGGCCCTGTCCGCCGTCGCCGCCTCCCCCCGGGCCGCCGCGCTGCTGTTCGCGCTGGACCGGGCGAACGCCAGGGACGAGCTGACCACCGGCGCAGACGAGGACACGGTCGTGCTGGTCGACCGCTACGTGGCCTCCAACGCCGCCTACGGGGCCGCCCGGCTGCCGGCGGACGAACGCGCGCGGTTCCGCGCCTGGGTCGAGCGGCTGGAGTTCGGCGACCTCGCCCTCCCCCGACCGGCCCTGCAGGTGCTCCTCCAGGTGCCGGTCGAGGTGGCCAGGGCGGGCGCGCGCTCCCGGGCGGCGACGGCCAGCGACCGCCCCGTCGACACCTTCGAGTCCGACGGCGACCTGCAGGCCAGGGTCGCCGCCGAGTACGCCGAACTCGCCGGCACCGGCTGGGCAGCACCGTGGCTCACCGTCGACCGGGCGGACGGGGTCGACCGGGTGCTGCGCGCCCTGTCCTAGGCGCGGCCGCGCCGTCTCGGCCCAGGTTGTGCCGGCTTGTCTGTCCCGGGAGGCGCGCTGGCCGTGGCGGCGGGCGTCCGGGCGCGGCCGTTCCTGTTCCGGGGGAACAGTCCAGGTCCGGAATTCCACACCGACGGGACATGGTGAGATCAGGCCGGCGCTGCGAAGTTCACACCATGACCGCAACGGACATGGACCTGCTGCGCGAGCTGGAGCCGGTCGTCGAGGAGAACGTGAACCGGCACCTCGGTCTGGCCACCGAATGGCTGCCGCATGAGTACGTGCCGTGGAGCCTCGGGCGGGACTTCGACACGACACCGTGGGAGCCGAGCCAGTCGAAGCTGGAGGAGGTCGCCCAGACGGCGTTCGAGGTCAACCTGCTCACCGAGGACAACCTGCCGAGCTACCACCACGAGATCGCCACGGCGTTCGGCCGGGACGGCGCCTGGGGCGCCTGGGTCGGCCGGTGGACCGCGGAGGAAGCCCGCCACTCGATGGCGATGCGCGACTACCTGCTCGTCACCCGGGGCGTTGACCCGGCCGAGCTGGAGCGCGGCCGCATGCACCAGATGACGCTGGGCTACCGCAGTGGGGGCAAGTCGCCGCTGCGGATCATGGCGTACGTGACGTTCCAGGAGCTCGCCACCCGGATAAGCCACCGCAACACCGGCCGGTACACCCAGGACGAGAAGGCCGACAAGCTGCTCGCCCGGATCGCCGCCGACGAGAACCTGCACATGATCTTCTACCGGAACCTGGTCGGCGCCGCGCTGGAACTCGCCCCGAGCCGGATGGTCCAGGCCATCCGGGACGAGGTGATCGGCTTCGAGATGCCCGGCACCGGGATCCGCGACTTCAGGAGCAAGGCCCGCCGCATCGCCGACGCCGCCATCTACGACCTGCGGATCCACCACGACGAGGTGGTCACGCCGGTGCTGCGGCACTGGAGGTTCTTCGACCTGGAGGGCCTGGACGGGGACGCGGAGAAGGCCCGCAACGAGGTGTCCGAGTACCTCGGCGCGCTCGACGCGCTCGCCAACCACCAGGCGGAGAAGCGCGCCGCCCGCCTCGCCGCCAACGCGTAGACCGCTGCGCACCGTCGCGCCGTCGGGTGCCCACGCGCCCGGCGGCGCCTCGTCGTCCAGCCGCTGGCGCGCCGGTCGTGGGGCGGGTGATCGTGCCGTGGGCGAATCGCCGATAATGTCTGGCCGTGGGAGCCCACCGCGACCAGTCATGGCGAACGCAGTGGCTTCCCCTTGTACTGGCCGCGCTCGGCGTTGGCGGGCTGCTCGCCGCGCTGCTGCTGGTCAGTGACGGCAAGGACGGCGCCGACGTCGCCAGCGGCTTCACCACCGCGCCGACCCCGTCCGCCGCGCCAACACCGGAACTGTCCGCGGAACCCACGGACGAGCCCAGCCCGACCGTCTCGGCGAGCCCGCGCAACCAGCCGCCAATCAGCCGGACCACGCCGCCCGCGCGCACCCCGGCGCCCACCACCTCTCACTAAAAACCATCACCCAGCCCACAAG
>JADGHD010000452.1 GCA_019689615.1 Frankia sp.
CGGTCCGCGTCGTCAGCGATCACTCCACCAGCGCGGATGTCGACGGTGACCGGGAAGTAACGCCGGACGTCCAGGGATTGCGGGTCGGCCACGATGACCAGCCGGCGCGCCGGGCTGACCGCGAACAGCGCGTCTGGCGCGGGATGCAGGTCCAGCCGCTCCGCGTCCTGGGAGAACGGCGTTGCCGGCTCACTCATCCGGTAGGTGGCGCCGTCGACGCGAAGCACCGTGCCGTCGGCCAGGCTGAGGAACGCGTCGTTGCCCCGCTGCACGCCAACCGGGTCGGGCCCGCCGATCTCGATCCGGGCGAGGACCCGGCCCGACGCCCCGTCCACCAAGGCCGCCTGGCCCACCTCGGCTGACACCAGCCACGCCGCGCCGTCCTCCAGCGCGACCGCACGCCGCGGCGTCCCCTCCGGCCGCCCCAGAACGAACCCGACCGCCGCCGCGACCAGCAGCACCACCAGCAGTGCCCGGGGCAGCCACGCCCAGCCCGGGCGCTGGCCAGCCGGCCGCGGTCGCGCGACTGGCTCGCGTACTCCCACACCACCGGTGGCCAGGGCCGTCATCGCCTGTTCGCCTTCTCGAGCCGACGCGGAAGTCCGGTCACGGGCACTCACGGCCAGCCCCGCTGGGACAGGATCGGGTCGGGACGCCAGCCCATTTGTGTCTGCCTGGGTGTCCGGAGAACATTACCGCGATACCACGCCCCGCCAAGGGCAAAATTCCCTATCTCGGCCGGCTAATGGCGGGCGGGCGGCTACCGCCCCGACCAACCGCCGCCGTCCCGTCCGACACCCGCGCTCCTGCTGTCCAGAAGGCTGCGCACCCGGCCGGGAAGCCGCGATTGACTCCCAGGTCGGCCAGGCGTTATCAGGAGCTCTTCGGCGCGGGCCGAACGACCCGCCGTGGAGGGGCGCTCAGGCCCTTTCGGTAGGCTCCTTTCGGTTATCTGGTCGGGTGGGCGCGGAGGAGTGGCGGAGGCTTGAGTGGCGGAGGCTGAGGAGTGGCGGAGGTAAAGGCGATGGACGGGTCGAGCGACAGCGGGGCCACCCAGCCGACGAGCCTCGCGGCGGCGCGGGCCGCGGCGATCGCGCGTCAGGTCCGTCCGGCGGCGCTGCGGGAGCGGGCTCTCCTGCCCGCGCGCTCGGCCTACCGGCGGGCCTGGATGCGCCGCGGCCGCGACATCACCGGGGCGATGACGCGGGCCTCCTGCCTGGTCGTGGCGCCGCACCCGGACGACGAGACGCTCGGCTGCGGCGTGTCGATCATGCGTAAGCGGGAGGCCGGCACCCAGGTCACCGTCGTGATCGTCACCGACGGCGCGGCGGCGCAGCCGGCGATCCTACCGCCGGCCGAGCTGGCCGCGCTCCGCAAGGAGGAGGCGCGCCGGGCCGGGAGCCGGCTCGGGCTGCGCGCCTCCGACATCCGGTTCCTCGACGTGCCGGACACCAGGGTCGCCGAGCGCGTCGACGAGGTCGCCGGCCGGCTGGCGGAACTGATCAAGGAGCTGGAGCCCGAGCAGCTGCTCATCCCGACGTCCTGCGAGGGCCACCCGGACCACGACGCGACGAACGCGGCCGCGATCGAGGCCGCCAGGCGCGCCGGCTTCACCGGCCAGGTGCTGGAGTACGCCGTCTGGCTGTGGACGCACTGGCCATGGACCCGCGGCTACGGCACCGAGGGCTACAACGCCCGCCGGCTGCTGCGCGACCCGCTGGACCGGCTGCGTGAGGTGCGCCCGCTGCTGGTGGGCGCGAAGGGCTACCGGTCCCGCCAGGCCTACGCCCTGGCCGCGCACGGCAGCCAGGTCGGCCCGGCCGTCGGCGGGGGGTCACTCCCGCTGTCCCTGCTGGCCGCGACCAGGAGCCCGTTCGAGCTGTACCTGGAGGCGGGCGCGCTGGCCCACCTCAACTTCACGCCGGCCCACTAGCGGCCGGACCGCCGGGGGCGGCGGTGCGGGCTGGCTGCGCCCGGCGCCCAACCGGGCACCCTGCCCCCGGCCCGGCCCGGCTCAGCCCGCGGAGCCCGCGGCGGACCGGTCCCGCCGGAAGCGGGCGATGGCCTCGCGGTAGATCGCCTCGCGGTCCTGGGCGATCCGCAGCGGGTCGAGACGGGCGGCGCCAGCCCGGCCGTTCGTCCCGATGGTCTCGGCGTGCCCGGCGTCGGCGAGGAAGGGCACGAGCGCGTCGGCGAGCGCCTGTGGGTCCTCCGGGGGGACGACCGTGCCGGCCGCCCACTCCTGGATGAACGGGGCGATGCCGGTGCGGGTGGTGGCGACGACCGGGCGGCCGGAGGCCATGCCCTCGACGGCGGCGATCGAGAAGCTCTCGAAGCGGCTGGGCACGGCGACCACCCGGGCCTGCCCATAGACGTCGACGAGCTCCCGCTGGCCGATGTGCCCGGTGAACATGACGGGCACGTTCAGCTCCTGCGCCCGCCGTTCCAGCCAGCGGTCAGTCGGGACGCCGTCGATGTGCCCGGAGGGGCTGCCCGCGAGGATCAGCTTCGCGTCGATGCCCTTGGCCGCGACCAGGGCCAGCGCGTCGAGCAGGACGTCGATCCCCTTGTTCGGCTCCAGCCGGCCGACCGTGGCGACCACCGGGCCGGTGCGGCTCACCGACGGCACGCCGAGCCACGGGGTCGCGTCGAACGGGTTCGGCACGACCTTGACGTCCTGGCGGCTCAGCCAGCCGTAGGGGCGGACGGCGTCGACCAGCAGCTGGGACGGCGCGGTGACCATGGTCGCGTGGTCGGAGGTGATCCGGTCGAGCCGGTCGGCGATCCGGCCGCGCACCGACAGCCGCCGGCCGGTCAGCCGCAACGGGAGCAGGGTCGGGGCGTGCATATGGACGACGATCGGGCAGGTGTGGTTCATGACCTGCATCAGCGCCCGGGTCTCGCCGTCCTGCGTCTCGATCACGTCCGGCTTGAGCCCCAGGCGGCGCAGGTACAGGGCGTAGGAGAACGTGAGGCTCGCCCGAAGCGTCAGGGAGTCGCGCGGATAGTCCGGGCCCGTGAGGTAACGGGCGTACCTGCCGAGGAAGCGGCTGACCGGCACGCGCAGCAGCGGGCGGCGGTGGACGTGCACGCCGTCGACGGTCTCGTCGACGACCTTGTGCCCCTGGGCGCAGATCACATGCACCTTGTGGCCGAGTATCGCGAGTGCCGAGGCAAGTACAGCCGTGTAGATGCCGGCGCCGTCCCAGACGATCGGCGGATACTGCTCACACAGAAACGTGATGAGCAGCGGCTCGCCGTCAGAAACGTTCTCTCGCTGCATGCAACCGAACTCCATATCGCCGTTCGGGGCCTACGTCGGACCACCGGTCAATGGACCACACCACCGGCCAAGGCCGCATGTCAACTCGCCAGTAGGTGGAGATTTGCGGCCGGGTCGGCGGGTTTGCCACGGCTGTGGGTGAAAGTGGGCCAACAACTCTACTCGTCCGGCTGCCGAGCCACTCGCGCAGGTGAGCCTTTCCCAGTAACCGCCTGCCGCGCCGTGTAGTCACAATGGGGGTTCGGTTCGTGGTTGTCAGGTGGCGGCCATGTTCGGTGCGGGGGATGACGAGGGCGGCTTTCACGATCTCATCGATCTTCCAAGGGTCCAGGGTGGCGTTGCCCAGCGCCCGGACGATGACCTGGACCACGCCAGAGGCGATCTTGGCAACAGCCACGTCAGCCGAGCCTCACGGGCGCCGTTCGCGCACGGCCCCGGGCGGCACGCTCGCCCGACCACAGGCGCGTCGGGTGCCGCCCGCCGACCAGGGCCGATCGCCGGGCCGCTGCCCCGGCCGCCCCGGCAGCCCGCCTGGCCGCGAGCCGCCGGTCCCGCCGGTCCCGATGTGGTCGGCGGTCAGGTATCGGCCGGCTATCGCTTCCGGTGCCCGCGCAGGACGGGCAGGATCGAACATGTGAAAACACGGCCGGCATCTCAGGATGACTGGGCCGGAATCTGGCCGATCTGGCATGCCGCGGTCTCCCCGGGCGACGCCTACCTGTGGCACCCGGACACCCCGGAGGAGGAAGCCAAGGCGCTGTGGATGTTGCCACCGCCAGCAGCCGTGCTGGTGATGGAGGACGAGACGGCAGACAGCCGGATCGTCGCCACCGCGCAGATCAGCCCTGCCCAGCCCGGTCTCGGTGACCACGTCGCCAACCTGGTGTTCATGGCCGACCCGGCCCGGGCCGCGGAGAACCTGGAGCGCGAGATCGCCGGGGCGGCGATCGAGCACGCCGTCGAACTCGGCTACCGCGCCATCCAGTCGACCGCCGTCGTCGCCGGCAACACCCGGCTGGTCTCGGTCTGGCGCCGGCTGGCGTTCCGCGTGATCGGCACCCTGCCGTCCGCCTTCCGCCACCCCGAGCGGGGCGACGTCGACCTCTACGTCATGCACCGCTTCCTGCCGTACCGCACCTACCGGCCGCGCCGCCCGGACTGACACCCGGCGTAG
>JADGHD010000453.1 GCA_019689615.1 Frankia sp.
CTGGCTGCCCGGCGGCGGGCGGCTTTGGCACGCCTACCGTTCGGGCTCGGTCGCGAGCACGGCCGGGACCGGGTGCGGCCCGGCGGCGGCCGGCGCGGCGTCGTCCCGGCGCAGCCGCGGGGCGAGCGCGCGCCAGATGGCGAGCTGCGCCACCCCCAGGACCATGGCGTACGGGAACAGCGTCCAGGGGCCGGCCGTCTGCAGCAGGGTGCCGGCGAGCCACGGCAGCAGCGCCCCGCCCAGCAGCGCGCCCGCGTTGAGCACGCCGATCGCGGTGGCGACCAGGTGCGCCGACGTCAGCCGCGGCGAGATGGCGATCACGGTCGGGAAGATCGGGCCAAGGCAGAACCCGACGACGGCGAACGCGATCAGGACGAGGCCCCCGGTGGTCGGGGCGGCCCAGGCCAGCCCGCTGGACACGGTGATCCCGACCAGGCAGGCCGTCACCAGCCCGCTCGGGGTCAGCCGCAGCCACCGGGTGACCGGCCCGATGAGCAGCCGCCCCACGGTCAGGCCCAGCCAGTAGCCGCTGATCGTGTAGCTGGCGACCCGGTCGCTGCGCTCGTGGTGCTCGACCAGGTAGCTGAACCCCCAGGTGCCGAGGCTGATCTCGATGCCCACGTAGACGCCGAGCAGCAGCGCGCCGAGCAGCACGGTCCGCTGGCGCAGCGCCGCGCCCAGCGTCGGCCGGGCCGCGGCGTGGCCGACGGCGCCAACGGCGTCCGCGTGGCCGGCGGCGCCATCGGCGTCCGCCTGGCCGCCGGCTCGGCCGTGGGTGTCGGCCGGACCGCCGGCGGACCCGCTGACGGCGGCCGCCATCAGCGGGTCGTCCGCCCTGCCCGGGAACGTCAGCCAGCTCAGCACCAGCGGGCCGAGCGCGGTGAGCGCCAGCACCAGCGCGACCGTCCGCCAGCCGGTGTACGTCAGCAGCCAGGCGGCGACCAGCGGGCCGAGCAGCGCGCCGACACCGAAGAACGCGTGCAGCAGGTTGAGCAGGCTGGTCGCGTTGCGCCGGGCGGCCAGGTAGGCGTTCGGCAGCGAGTCCAGCGCCCCCATCGCGCACCCGAGGAGGAACTGGACCAGAACGAACAGCACGAACGGCGGGCGGGCCGCGATCAGCAGCCCGCTGCCAACCAGCAGCGCGCACATGGCGGACAGGGCCGTCCGGCTGCCCACCCGGTGCACCAGCGGGCCGGAGTAGAGGCTGGCGACGATGAAGCCGCCGGCCGAGGTGAGGAAGGTCAGGCCGATGGTGGCCTTGTCGACCTGGTAGTCGTCGATCTGCTCCGGCAGCAGCACCCCGTTCGCCCCGGAGACCATCCCGATGACGATGAACAGCCAGAACGAGGCCAGCACCGGGCCATGGGTGAAGCGCGCCGCCACGTCCGCTCCCGAGCTCGGTCCGGCGCGTATCCGCCGGACGCGGAGCACCGGAGAGGAAAACCAGGCTCCAGAATGTTAGGCACCGCGGCGGCGCCGCCGCGCCCGGTTGGCGGACCGAAAATTCGAAAACAACCCGGGATTGCCGGCGTGGCCATCGAGAACTCGTCGAAAAGCGCGGCCGGCCGGGCGCCGGCCGCGCCGCCGAAGATCAGCCGGTCTTCAGCACGACCTGCTTGGCCTCGGTGTAGAACTCCTGGGAGTAGTCGCCGCCCTCGCGGCCGATACCGGAGTTCTTGTACCCGCCGAACGGGGCGCGCGGGTCGCGGGCCATGAACGTGTTCACCCACAGGTTGCCGGTGCGCACCTCGCGGGCGACCTTCTGCGCGGTGTCCAGGTCGCGGGTCCACACCATGCCGGCCAGGCCGTAGTCGGAGTCGTTGGCCCGGGCGATCGCCTCGTCGAGCTCGTCGAACGGCATCGCCACCAGCACCGGGCCGAAGATCTCCTCGCGGGCGCAGCGCATCTGGTCGTTGGCGTCGACCAGCACGGTCGGCCGCAGGTACGGACCCATCGGCAGCTCCTCGACCCGGGTGCCGCCGAGCAGCACCTTGGCCCCCTCGGCCCGGGCGATGTCGACGTAGCGCAGCACGTTGGCCAGGTGCTCCTCGCTGACCAGCGGGCCGAGCCGGGTCGTCGGGTCAAGCGGGTCGCCGATCGTCCAGGTGGCCACCTCGTCGACGAAGCGGGCCAGGAACTCGTCGTAGATGGACCGGTGGATCAGCGCCCGCGAGCCGGCGACGCACATCTGGCCGTTGTTCGCGACGATCGCCCGCACCGAGCCGGCCACGGCCGCGTCCAGGTCGGCGTCCGCGCAGACGATGTTGGCCGACTTGCCGCCGAGCTCCAGCGACAGCCGCTTGAGCGTCGCCGCGCCGTTGCGCATCAGCACCCGCCCGGTCGCGGACGACCCGGTGAACGCCACCCCGTCGACCCCCGGGTGCACCGACAACGCCTCGCCGGCCGAGTCCGGGCCGTAGCCGTGCACGACGTTGACCACGCCATCCGGGATGCCGGCCTCCTGGCACATCTGCGCGAGCAGCGTGGCGGTCACCGGGCTCTGCTCGGCCGGCTTCATCACCACCGTGTTGCCGAACGCCAGCGCCGGGCCGAGCTTCCAGGCCATCGACAGCAGCGGCAGGTTCCACGGCGCGATCGCCGCGATGACCCCGAGCGGCTCGCGCAGCGTGTAGGTGAGCGTGCCGAGCTCGGGCCGGTGGTAGGCCTCGGTGGCCGCGTTCTCCGCCCAGGTGCCGAAGAACCGCAGGATCGCGGCGGACCGCGGGACGTCGAGCACCCGGGTGTCCGAGATCGGCGCGCCCATGTCCCGGGTGTCCAGCTCGGCCAGCTCGTCCGTGCGGGCGTCGATCAGGTCGGCGACGGCGTGCAGCAGCTCCCGGCGGCGGGCGACCGGGGTGCGCGACCACGGGCCGAACGCCGCCCGCGCGGTCGCCACCGCCCGGTCGACCTCGGCCGTGCCGCCCAGCGCCACGGTCGCGAAGACGCTGTTGTCGATGGGTGACACCGAGGTGAAGGTCGCGCCGTCGGCCGAGTCGACGGACTCGCCGCCGACGAAGTGCCGGATCCGTAACGGCTGGTCTCTGTCCATCACAGGCTCCCGAAGGGACTGGCGCCGGGCGCGGTGCTAGAGGTCGAGGACCAGCGGGCCCTCCAGGCAGCGGGAGACGCAGATCAGCATGGTCTTCCCGGCCGCCCGCTCGTCCTCGGTCAGCAGACAGTCGCGGTGGTCAGGGCGGCCGGCGAGCACGAACGTCTCGCAGGTGCCGCAGACCCCCTCGACACAGGCCGCGTGCACCTCGATGCCGGCCTCGGCCAGTACCGAGAGGATCGTGCGGCCGGGCGGCACGGTCAGCGTCAGCCCGGAGCGTTCGAGCACGACGTCGAACGGCTGCTCGCTGGCTGGGTCCGGCGCCGCGGGTGGCTGGCCGGTGCAAGGGCGGCCGGTCCACGCGGTGCCGGGCACGGTCACGGAGCTCGTACCGGGCGCGCCCGGCGCCCGTCCGGCGCGCGGCGTCAGAGTCGGCGACGGCCCGCTGGCCGCGCGCCCGGGAGTGACCGTGACACTGCCTTCCGCCTGGCTGGCGTCGTCACGCGTCACGTGCGAACAGTAGGCCCGCGCCCGCTGCCGGTCCCACAAGCGGATGACGGCAGTTGGTTGCGACGAACGACGTAGTCGGCCGGGTACGCGGCGGCCACATCCTGGCGGCGGGCCGGGGGTCGCGGCGGCGGGCCGCAGCCCGGCGCGCCCCCCGCCGGGCCCCCGCCGGGCGCGGCGCGGCGGCGCGGGGGCGCGGGGCCCGGCCACCAGGCCCTCGCGGATCGCGACCAGCGCGGCCTGGGTCCGCGAGCTCAGGTTGAGCTTGCTGAGCACGTTGCTGACGTGGGTGCGGGCGGTGCGCTCGCTGATCACCAGGATGCTGGCGATCTCCCGGTTCGACTTGCCCTCGCCGAGCAGCACCAGCACCTCGCGCTCACGCGGGGTGAGCAGGGCAGTCCCGGCCGGCCCTGAGCGCAGGTCCTGGGTGAGCCGGCGGGCGACGACCGAGTCGAGGTGCACCTCGCCCTCCATCGCGGCCCGGATCGCGACCGCGATCTCCTCCGGCTCGGCGTCCTTGAGCAGGTAGCCGGCCGCTCCCCCGCGCAGCGCCGCGTGCACCCGGTCCACCTCGCCGAAGCTGGTGAGCACGATCACCCGGCACGACGGGAACCGGCGGGTGATCTGGGTCGTGGCCTCGATGCCGTTCATCCGCGGCATGACGAGGTCCATCAGCACGACGTCCGGCAGCAGGCCGCGGGCGGCCAGCCCGTCGAGGAGCCGCAGCGCCTCGTCTCCGTCGGCCGCCTCGCCGACCAGCTCGACGTCGTCCAGGACGTCCAGGTAGGCGGCGAGCCCGCGGCGCACCACGGAGTGGTCGTCGACGACCGCCACCCGGACCGGGCGGGCGGCGCCGCTGGGCACGGCCGCGGCGGCGTGGCCGTGGTGGGGCGCGGGG
>JADGHD010000454.1 GCA_019689615.1 Frankia sp.
GGCGGCGGGGCGCGGGGCGGCCTACACCCCGCTCCACAGGCCTAGCGGGTGGTGGGCGGCGATCAGGTGGAAGACATAGTGGTGGGCGTCGCCGGGCGGGGGCTGCGGGCCGTCGTAGCCGATGGCGCCGAAGCTGTTGCGGCCCTCGACCGCGCCGGCGGGCAGCCGGCCGGGCTCCAGGGAGGTGGTGGAGGGTGGGATGCCGGTGACGACCCAGTGCACGAACGTCCCGCGCGGCGCGTCCGGGTCCTCCATCACCAGCTCCAGCTCGGCCGTGCCCAGCGGCGGTGGCGACCAGGTGAGCGTCGGTGGCTGGTTCTCCCCGCGCCGGGCGTTGCGCTGCGGGATCCGCGCGTTGTCGGCAAAGTCAAGGCTCGTCAGCCGCATCGCGCCCGTCTCTCCTTCCCCGCCCATGAACCCGATCTCCCCTCCACGCGCGCTGGCTGGGGCCCAGCCCGTAGACCCTTACCCCGGCCGAAGTAGCCCTAACGACCCTGCTGTCAACGGTCAGCGACAGATTCGGCACTGACGCCACACGACTCCTGTGATCGGGTGACCGGTCGGGTCGCGTCGGTACGTTCAGCGGCCTGGTGAGCTACGCTAATCGCTGGTCTGGAGGGGGTGCGAGCAGCGATAACCGCCGAACACGTCACGCCGCCGCAGTACGACCGCTGGCCGGAGGAGCGCCGCGGGAGCGTGGAGGTCACCGACGGGCGCGCGATCCCGGCCGTCGCGGCCTCCACCCGCCGCCGTCGCCTGGCGCGGTTCATCGCGAACGCCCTGGACACCGCGGGCGGGCAGCGCTGGAACGCCGACGTCGCCGTGGAGATCCGGCTGCAGGACGCACCGCTGACGATCCGCCGGCCGGATGTCGTCGTCTACAGCGCCGACGCGGTCGACGTCTCGCCACTGCGCCCCGAGCACGTGCTGTGCATCGTCGAGCTCGTCTCCCGGTCCTCGCTGACGACCGGCCGCATAGTCGGCGTACAGCGCTACGTCCGCGCCGGGATCAGCCACTACTGGCGGATCGAGCTGTCAGCGGCCGGTCCCCCGATCGCCTGCGCCTACTCGCTGGACCGGGTGGACCAGGTCTACCGCGAGGACGCGATCTGCGCCGGGATCGTGCACGTCACCGAGCCGTTCCCGGTGACGATCGACCTCACCCAGGCCTGACCGGCGCCGGCGGCCCGACGCGGGCCAGGGGCCGGCAGGCCCGCCCGGCCAGGGACCGCCGGCCCGACGCGTGTCAGGGACCGCTGGCCCGACGCGTGCCACGGGCCGCCGGGCCACGGTCAGCACCCCCGCGGGCCGGCGGCGGATCGGTCAGTCGGTGGCGTGCCAGCCGGCCGCGCGGGCGGAGGCGGCGGCCAGGATCTCCCGGCAGCCGGCCCAGGTCTGGTGGATGATGTCGGCCACCCGCTCGACGCGCTCGATCCGGCCGGCGACCTGGCCGGTGTTGGCGAGGCTCGCGGTCAGGTCGCCGCCGAAGTAGAGGCGCTGGACGCCGTCGAGGCCGACCACCGGCTGACCGGCGGCGAGCACCCGCTCGGCCGCCTCGGTCCGCAGCACCCGCATGGTGGGCAGGCCGGGGACGGAGAGCAGCACCGTGCTGGTCTCCTGGGCGCCGACCACCGCGTTCTTGAGGTTGTCGTGCAGCGGCGACTCCCGCGACGCCAGCATCCGGGTGCCCATCTGTACCCCCTCGGCACCGAGCACGACCGCGGCGGCCATCGACCGCCCGTCGCAGATGCCGCCGGCCGCGATGATCGGCAGCGACACCTGGGAGGCGACCAGCGGCAGCAGGACGAGCGTCGACGCGGACTTCGCGCTCTTGAAGCCGCCGCCCTCGATGCCCTCGACCACGAGGCCGTCCACGCCGGCGTCGACCGCCTTGCGCGCGGCGCGCAGGCTGCCGACGACGTGGAAGACCGTCAGCCCGGCGTCGTGCAGGCGCCCGGTCAGCAGGTTGGGGTCGCCGGCCGAGGTGAACACCGTGCGGATGCCGGCCTCCACCAGCAGGTCGATGACGCTGGGGTCGCGCCGGATGGCGAGCGCGACGTTCGCGCCGACCGGCGCGTCGGTCAGGTCGCGGACCCGCCTGAGGTCGGCCCTGCCCTGGGGCGACGAGGTCTCGATGATGCCGAGCGCGCCCGCGTTCGAGACGGCGGCGGCGAGCTCGGCGCGCGCGATGTAGGTCATCGGCGCCTGGACGATCGGGATGCGGACCCCGAGCAGCCGGGCGACCCGGTTGGGCTGGCCGGCCGCGGCCTCGGTGGCAGCGGGGCCCGGGGTGGGCGCGGTCTGGCCGGTGGCCGTGGCTAATCCGACGTCTGTGGACACGAGCGCCTCCGGGGTCATGGCCCGCTGCCCGGCCGGCGGCGCGGTCGCGGGCCGGACGGGCGCGGGCCAGGGCGCTGGGTGACGGCCGGTGCCGGACGCGGCCGGGCTGGCGACGGCCCGGGCACCGCCGACGGGACGACGATGGGTGCCGCGGGCGGGCCAGGCCCGCCCGGCCGCCGCACGATGCCAGCTACCGCCCGGTCCGGCAACGGATGCCGGACCGGGCGGCGGCCGGGAACGCGGGCTACGGCTTGCGGCCGACCCCGCAGTGCGACGGCAGGGCGTCCGGCGGCTCGCCGTCCGGGCGCCAGTGCGTGTTCGGGACGAAGCCGGGCTCGACCAGCTCGGTGCCGTCGAAGAAGCTCAGGATCTCGTCGTAGTCACGGACCGTGTACTCGTACCCGCCCTCGGCGATTGCGTCCGCCGCCGCGTCGGCGGCGCCGTGCACGCTGTCGTTGATGGCGAGGTAGCTGCCCGGGGCCAGCCGGGCCAGCAGCCGCTCGACGATGCGCTTCGCCTCGGCGGTGTCCTTGACGGCGGCACCGAGAACGCCGAACATGATCAGCCCGACCGGCTTGTCGAAGTCGAGCGTGGCGGCCGCCTGCTCGAGGATGTCCTCCGGCTCGCGGACGTCCGCCTCGATGTAGGCCGTCTTTCCCTCCGGGGCGCTGGTAAGCAGCGCGCGGGCGTGCAGCAGCACCAGCGGGTCGTTGTCGACGTACACGATCCGGCTGTCCGGGGCGATTCCCTGGGCGACCTCGTGCGTGTTGTTCTCGGTGGGCAGGCCCGTCCCGAGGTCCAGGAACTGCCGGATGCCCGCCTCGGCGGTGAGAAAACGCACGACCCGGACGAGCGCTTTCCGCGACTCCCGGGCGATGGCCACAATCCCCGGGTACGCCCGGATCGCGGCCTCGGCGACCTCCCGGTCGGCCGGGAAGTTGTCCTTGCCGCCGACCCAGTAGTTCCAGATGCGGGCGCCGTGCGGGATATGCGGGTTGTAACGCGGGTCGATTTCGGGTTCGGCTGCCGACTGATCGTCGACGCTCATGACTGGCTCCTGGTGCTGGATGAGGAACCGGCAGGACGGGTACGGCCGGTTGATCCGGACTTGCCCCGGAAGGCGACTGTACCGACGCGCGGCGCATCACGTCCACGTCTGGGCGTGCACAGGTGATCAGCAGTGCGTGTCCAGGCCCGGCCGTGCCCACGGTCCGAGCGCCGCCGCGGTCGAGGGCTGCGGGCAATGCTCACCGTCCGCTAACCGGAAAACACCGCTCGGTATTCGACGCACCACGGACGGGAGGAACGACGCGAGCAGCTCCCGGCGGGTGTGGCAGTTCTGGGCCGCCATTGCCCGGCAACGCCCCACCGGAGCCGCACCCCCTCTTGCCGGATGCGACGGATTGTGCTGAGATCGCTGCGCCGCGCCTGCATTTTCCGACCGATGCTGGCCACACTGGGGAGGAGCGGTGGCGGTCGCTACGCTGATACGGGACTGGGAAGCGAGCGGGGGAGCGGGTATGACCGCGCCGGGGGATGGAGCCGCCGGGGGCACTGGCCCGACGGCGCGCCGCATCCTGCTCGGTGCCCAGTTGCGGCGGCTGCGCGAGGAGCGGGGCATCAGCCGTGAGCAGGCCGGCTACCACATTCGTGCTTCCGAGTCGAAGATCAGCCGCCTCGAGCTGGGCCGGGTCAGCTTCAAGGAACGCGACGTCGCTGACCTGCTCACGTTGTACGGGGTGACCGAGGAGGCCGAGCGGGCGCCGTTCCTGGCGCTGGTCAGGGACGCCAACAAGCAGGGCTGGTGGCAGTCGTTCTCCGACGTGCTGCCGCACTGGTTCCAGCCCTACATCGGCCTGGAGGAGTCCGCCTCCCAGATCCGCTCCTACCAGGTGCAGTTCGTCCCCGGGCTCCTGCAGACCGAGGACTACGCCCGCGCGATCATCACCCGGGGTAACCGCGGCGCGCCCGCCGAGGTGATCGACGGCCGGGTCCAGGTCCGGATGAACCGGCAGCGGCTGCTCACCCGGCCGGACGCGCCCCGCCTGTGGATGGTGATCGACGAGGCCGCGCTGTGGCGGCCGATCG
>JADGHD010000455.1 GCA_019689615.1 Frankia sp.
CCACGGCGGTGGGCGGCGGCGCCGCGGGTTCGGCGGGCGGCGGCCTGGTCGGCGCGGTGGCCGACGACGGCGCGGAGGTGCTGCGGGTGGGGGCGGTCAGCCTCGATGTCGGGGCGCACCAGGTGCGGGTGGACGGGGTGCCGGTGGCCGTGCCGCCGCGGGAGTTCCAGCTGCTGCGGGTCCTGCTGTCCCGGGCTGGCCGGGTGGTGCCACGGGAGCTCCTGTTGGAGCTGGTCTGGGGCAGCTCCCGCCCCGGCTCCAACACCCTGGCCGTGCACGTGCGCCGGCTGCGCCGCCGGCTGGGCGACACCGCCGACCCGCCGTGGTCGATCGAGAGCGTCCGCGGAGTCGGCTACCGCTACCGGCTGCCGACGAGCTGACGCCGCCAGGCCCCGTGGCTGTCGCGGAAGGGCCTGCCAGCGCGCTTCCCGAGGGTCCTGGCCGACGGGGTCGCCAGGTCAGCTGGGCAGGGCGTAGCTGCCGGGGGCTAGCTCGACGGCAAGACCGTCGTCGAGCAGGCCGCGCAGGGCGCGGTCGCGCTGGACCGGGTCGTCCCAGACGGTTTCGAGCTCGGCGGCGCTGACCGGGCCGTCGGCCTCGCGCAGCACCGCGAGCAGCCGGCCGCGGACCTGCCGGTCGGTGCCGGCGTAGCCCTGCGGGCGGCGGGCCGGGCCGGACGGCGGCGGGCTGCCGGCGAGCAGCCACGCGCAGCGCTCCCGGACCGGGCAGCCGGCGCAGCGCGGCGCGCGGGCGACGCAGACCAGCGCGCCCAGCTCCATCAGCGCCGAGCTGGCCAGCGCCGCCGACTCGGGGTCGGCCGGCAGCAGCGTCTCGACCAGCGCCAGGTCACGCCGGCTGACCGAGGCCGGCCCGTCCGCCTGGCCCTCGATGGCCCGGGCGACCAGCCGGCGCACGTTCACGTCGACGACGGCGTGGCGCTGGCGGAAGGCGAAGGCCGCGACCGCGCGCGCCGTGTAGGCGCCGACGCCGGGCAGCGCGAGCAGGTCGTCCAGGTTGTCCGGGATGGCGCCGCCATGCCGCTCGACGACGGCGAGCGCGGCCTGGTGCAGCCGCAGCGCGCGGCGTGGGTAGCCGAGCCGGCCCCACATCCGCACCGCCTCGCCCGGTGGCTCGGCCGCCAGCGCCGCCGGCCGCGGCCAGCGGGCCAGCCAGGCCTCCCAGGCCGGCAACACCCGGTTCACCGGGGTCTGCTGCAGCATCACCTCGCTGACCAGCACCCCCCACGGGGTCGCGTCGGCCCGCCGCCAGGGCAGGTCACGGGCGGCCAGCCCGTACCACTGGACCACCAGGTCCGCGAACGCCCACTCGGTGACAGCGGGCCTGACGACCGCGACCATCCGGGCGGTCAGACGTAGCGCTCGAGGATGGAGGACTCGGCCAGCCGGGACAGGCCCTCGCGGACGGCCTTGGCGCGGGTCTCGCCGACGCCCTCGACGGCCATCAGGTCGTCCACGCCGGCCGCGAGCAGCTTCTGCAGCGTGCCGAAGTGGTCGACGAGGCGGTCGACGATCAGCCGTGGCAGCCGTGGGATCTTGGCGAGCATCCGGTAGCCGCGCGGGCTGATCTGGCGGTCCAGCACGTCCGCGCCGCCGCCGAAGCCCAGGGTGCGGGCGAGCACGGTGAGGTCGAGCAGGTCGGTCGGCGACATCGCGGACAGCTCGTTGAGCACGTCCGCCGGGCTGCCGGTCTTGGCCCCGGCCGGCAGGTAGTCGCGCACGGTCAGCTCGCGCTCGGTCTCCACGCCGGCCATCAGCTCCTCGAGCTGCAGGGACAGCAGCCGGCCGTCGGTGCCGAGCTCGACGACGTAGCCCTCGATCTCGTCCGCGATCCGCCGGACCATCTCCAGCCGCTGGCTGACCGAGATCGCGTCCCGGACCGTGACCAGGTCCTCGATCTCCAGCGCGGACAGCGTGCCGGCCACCTCGTCCAGCCGCAGCTTGTAGCGCTCCAGCGTGGCCAGGGCCTGGTTGGCCCGGGACAGGATGGCGGCCGAGTCGTCGAGGACGTAGCGCCGTCCGGCCACGTACAGCGCGATGATCCGCATCGACTGGCTGACCGAGATCACCGGCAGGCCGGTCTGCTTGGCCACGCGCTCGGCGGTGCGGTGCCGCGTCCCGGACTCCTCGGTGCGGATCGTCGGGTCGGGCACGAGGTGGACCGCGGCGCGCACGATCCGGGTCAGGTCGCTGGACAGCACGATCGCGCCGTCCATCTTGGCCAGCTCGCGCAGCCGGGTCGCGGAGAACTCGACGTCGAGCTCGAACCCGCCGGTGCAGATTCCCTCGACGACCTTGTCGTGGCCGAGGACGATCAGCGCGCCGGTGTGGCCGCGCAGGATGCGCTCGAGACCGTCGCGAAAGGGAGTTCCGGGCGCCACAGCGGCGAGCGTGGCCCGGAAGACGTCGTCTCCGGGTGGTCCTGCCATCGGGCTCCCTCTACTGGCGTACGTCTCCCGTCCTCACTACCACGCCCGTGATGGTATCGAGACGTCGGGTACCTCCCTGCGGGCGCCTCCTGGCGAGACCACTGACTGTGGTCCCGCGGACCACCACCAACTGCTGCTTACAGCCCTCCCTGCGCCCGGCTGCGGGGATGCCGGAGGCTACCGGTCGGCGTGGCGGCCGGGCGCCATCGCCTGGTACTCGCGGATCGCCTGACCGATGTCGCCGACCTCGACCACCGTCATCGACTCCGGGGCCAGGCCGGAGTGCCGAGGCACCAGCGCGCGGCGGAAGCCGAGCCGGGCGGCCGCGGCCAGCCGGCGGTCCACGCCGTTGACCGGGCGGATCTCGCCGGTGAGCCCGACCTCGCCGATCGCCACCAGATCGGACGGCAGCGGCTGGTCGTCCCGGGAGCTGACCATCGCCAGCGCGACCGCGAGGTCGGCCGCCGGCTCGGTCAGCCGCACGCCGCCGACGGTGGCCGCGTAGATGTCGCAGCGGCTGAGGTCACGGTAGGCGGGGGTGCGCTTCTGCAGCACGGCGGTGATCATCGCGGTGCGCGCCGCGTCCAGGCCGGACACCGCCCGCCGGGGTGGCGGCGGGGCCGGGGCCGAGCCGCCGTCGCCGCCGCCCGGCCGGGGGAACGCGATCTCCGACACCAGCGCCTGCACCTCGGCGACCAGCGCCCGGCGGCCCTCGATCATCACGGTCACGCACACCCCGGAGACGTCCTGCGCGGTCGCGCCCCGGGACAGGAACAGCCCGCTGGGGTCGGCCAGGCCCCAGATGCCGTTCTCGTTCATCTCGAAGCAGCCGACCTCGTCGGTCGGGCCGAACCGGTTCTTGACCGCCCGGATCATCCGCAGCGTCGTGTGCTGGTCGCCCTCGAAGTGCAGCACCACGTCGACGAGGTGCTCCAGCAGCCGCGGGCCGGCGATCGCGCCGTCCTTCGTGACGTGCCCGACCAGGATCGTCGCCAGGTTCAGCGCCTTGGCCGTCCGGACGAGCGCCGCGGTGACCTCGCGCACCTGGGTCACCCCGCCGGCCGCGCCGTCGATCCCGGCCGCCGCGATCGTCTGCACCGAGTCGACGACGAGCAGGTTCGGCTGGACCTCCGCGACATGGCCGAGCAGCGCGCCGAGGTCGGTCTCGGCGGCCAGCCACAGGTCGGGGTGCAGCGTCCCGGTCCGCCCGGCGCGCAGCCGCACCTGTGCGGTCGACTCCTCGCCGGTGATCACGAGCGCCCGCTGGCCGGCGTGCGCGCTGCGCGCCGCGACCTCCAGCAGCAGGGTCGACTTGCCGACGCCCGGCTCACCGGCCAGCAGCACCACCGCGCCAGGCACGATCCCGCCGCCGAGCACCCGGTCCAGCTCGTCGACGCCGGTCGGCCGGTGGGCCGCCGAGGTCGCGTCGACCTGCGTCACCGGGCGGGCGGGAGCGGTGACCTCGGCGGGCTCCGTCGCCCCGGAGCCGGGGGCCGCCGGCCGGCGCGGCGCGGGGCGCTGGACCTCGAGCGTGCCCCAGGCGTGGCAGCGCGTGCAGCGGCCGGTCCACTTCACGAACTCGGCGCCGCACTCACTGCACCGGTAGCCGCCATCCCCCCGGGACCGGCCGCCCGCGCGGGGACGAGGCTGCGCCCGGGCGGCCGGGAACGGCTCGTCGCCTGGCTGCCCGTCGCCGACGGAACGCGAGACTGCCACGGCCTCGACCGTAGTCACCCGGTCCGACAGTTCCGCCGGCCGGTGGGGCCGGCTGGCCCAGGATGAGCTGGGTCAGCCGGCGGTGGTCGGGCTGGCGCCGGTGGCCGGGCTGGCGGCTGCGGTCGGGCTGGCGCCGGCAGGCGGCGTCGTGGCCGCGGCGCCGGTGGTCGGGGTCGCCGTCGGCCCAATGCCCGGCGTCGCCGTGGTGGTGGGCGTGGCCTCGGTGCCCGGGGACGGCGTGGCGGTGGCGGTGGCGGTGGGCCT
>JADGHD010000456.1 GCA_019689615.1 Frankia sp.
GGGTAATGGCCGGGGGGCCCCGGGGGGGCCAGCCGGGGGGGGGGCGGGGGGGGGGCGGGGGGCCGGGGGGGCCTGGGGCTGACCGGCGAGTCCTGACCTCGGCAGTCCCCAGTTCGCTGCCGAGCTAACAATCACTCCAGTGGCCCGAGTCGAGGAGCCTTCTCGTTTCCAGGCGGCGTAGCTTGCCGGACGTGGTGAGTGGCAGCGAGCCGGGCCTTACGAACACCACGTCGGCCGGGACGATGTTGCATTCCGAGGCCACCGTGGCGATGAGCTCGCGGCGGGCGGTCTCGGGGTCGGCGCCGCGGTACTCGGCCACGATGGCCAGGCCCTGACGGGCCGATGAGCCCTCGAGGGCCACTGCCGCCACCCGGCCGGCGCGGACGCCCTTGACCTTTGCGGCGCAGCGTTCGATCTCCACCGGGAAGAGGTTGCGGCCGGCGACGATGATGATCTCCTTGGCGCGGCCGCAGATGACCGGGCGGCCGTCGACGAGGTAGCCGAGGTCGCCGGTGGGGAACCAGCCGTCGGCGCCCAGCGGGGTGTGGCCGAGATAGCCGGTCATCATCGACGTGCCGCGGATCTCGACGTGTCCGACCTCTCGGCCGTCGATCTGGGGGATCTCGCCGCCGTCCGCCTCGACGACGCGGACCTCGAGGCCGTCCAGCGGCTTGCCGAGGACGGCATAGCGGCGGCGGACGGGGGTCCCGCCTTCGGCCGGCGTGACGGTCACCTCGTCGTACTGGGGGCCCTCGCCGGGGACTGGGAGGCTGACCGCGCAGGTCGCCTCGGCCATGCCGTAGGCCGGGGCGCCGGCGCCGCGGTCCATGCCGAACCTGGCCGCCATGTCGAGGAAGGTGTCGAAGGCGTCCGGGTCGATCGGCTCACCGCCGCTGACCGCCACCCGGAGGGGGGACAGGTCGGCGTCGCTGACCCGGCCGCCGTATCTGCCCAGGATGTCGTAGGCGAAGTTGGGGGCAGCGGTGATGGTGGCCCGGGATTCGGTGAGCCACTGCAGCCAGCGCAGCGGTGCACCCACGAACGCCGAGCTGGGGGCGACCCACAGCGGGCAGCCCGTGGCCATGCCGACCAGCACGACGATGAGGCCCATGTCGTGGTAGAGCGGCAGCCAGGACATCTCGACGTCGCGGTCTGCCCGGATGTCGATGCGCCCGACCAGGTCCGTGATGTTGCTCAGGACGGCCGCGACCGACAGGACCGCCGTCTTCGGCTCGCCGGTCGAGCCGGCGGTGCCCTGGAGCACGGCCGGCGCGTCCGGGCCGACCTGGCGTCCGACGAAGCCGGCGATGTCGGCGGCCCGGCCGTACTCGTCGGCCCGGGCCAGCCGCAGCCGCCCGTCGACGTCCGCGAGCAGGTCGAGCTGGCCGTCCGTGCCGAGAACGGTGCCGACGCCGATGCCGGCGAACCTCGCGTAGGTGCTCTGGGCCCACAGCTGCCTGTCGGCGCCCCGGATCGGGCCGGGGAGGATCGATACCGCGACGCCGGCCAGCCAGGCGCCCTGAATGGCCGCGATCATGTCCGCGGTCGGTTCGCCGATCAGGCCGAGGGCGCGCGGCTCGCGGCCGCCGCTGTCGTCGAGAAGCTGCGCGGCGATCTGCTCGGCGCGGGTGTGGACCTGCGGCCACGGGCGGGTGTCCCAGGCGCCGGTCGCCGCGTGGAACACCGACAGCGTCCCGGTCCCGGCGCGCATCGCCCGGCTGACCGCGCCGGCCAGAACGCTCGGCCCGGCGCTCCCGTCAAGCTTCCCGTGCTCCCGCGTCACGCTTGGCGACGTCACGTCAGGCTCGCTTCGCGAGGACGGTGTCCTCCAGGTCGGCGACCGTCTCGCAGCTCATCATCTCCTCCTCGGACAACACCACGCCGAACTTCTGTTCGATCGCCACCATCCCCACCGCGAAGGCGACCGAGTCGAGGCCGACATCGTTGATCAGGTGCGAGCTCCGGGTGATGCGGGTGGTGTCCACCTGCAGATCGACCCGCAGCAGCCGCTCCATCTCCGGACTTATCGCGTCGGACATCCCGACCTCCCTGTCGTTCACCGCGGACCGGTCTTCGAGCGCACGCCACCGGTGGGCATGGCAGGCGCAGCGGTGGCATGCGAGAGGCGCGCCACGGCACGCCACGTGGATCGAAAAGTTCGGGTACGGAGCAGCCGCGCCGCGTCGAACGGCCGCCCCTTCAGCGTTTCCGTCGGCGCCAGGTCGGCCTGGTCCCTCCGCGGCTTTCGCCAGTACATAGGTTAGGTTAACCTAAGCTCCATGAGCAAAGGCTTCAACGGTCTGGTCCTCAAGGCATTCGGCGCCAGTGACTACCGGCTCACGGTGACCGCCAGCCGCGAGATAACCGACCACTACCTCCGGCTGAGCTTCAGCGGCGGCGGGCTGCTCGCCGACCACCCCGTCCACCCCACGCAGTGGATCCGTCTCTGGGTCCCGGACGGTCCCGGCGTGCTGCGGCAGCGCGGCTACACGCTGGTCGACCCGGACGCGGAGAAGGACACCTTCGACATCGAGTTCGCGCTGCACGACGGGCCCGCGACGCGGTGGGCACGGCAGGCCCAGCCAGGCACCGAGATCGAGGCGGCCGTGCTGGGCTCGAAGTTCAACGTCCCCGACCCGATGCCGGCGGAGTTCGTCATGTTCGGCGACACCGCGTCGCTGCCCGCGATCAACTCCCTGCTCGACGCGATCGGTGACACGCCCGCCCGGGTCTGGCTGGAGTGGCAGCACGAATCCGACAAGGACATCCCGGTGCGCGTGACCGACAGGACCACGCTCACCTGGGTCGAGCGGGTCAACGACGGTCAGCTGCTGCGCGAGGCCGCGGAACAGCTCACCTGCCCGCCCGGCGCGTTCGCGTGGGTCGCCTGCGACGGCCGGACGACCCGGGCGGTCGCACAGACGTTCCGTACCCGCCACGGCCTTCCCAGGCAGTCCATCAAGGCCCAGGCGTACTGGAAGTAGCGCGCCCCGGGCCCCCGGACGATGGCCATTCCGGCACGCGGGGTGGCCATCTCCGGCGAGACCGCCGTGCCGGCCCGCCGCGACAGCCCGGGAAAGGAACCGCCGCCGCGGCAGCACGATCCACTCGAGCCGCCTTCCCCGCTCGGCCAGCCGCCGGGCCAGCGCCCGCAGCCGGGCCACCAGCCGACGCGCGATCCCGGTCACGGGTCCCTCCGTTCCCGGGCCGTCGTGTCCGGCGGCGCGTCGACGAGCGGCCGTAGCCGGCGGACGAGTTCGGCGACGACGGGTGCCGGGCTGTCGCGCAGGTAGAAGTGGCCGCCGGGGAAGACGGCGTAGTCGAACCGGGTGGTCGTCACGTCGGCCCAGGCCAGCACGTCCTCGACCGGCGCCGACGGGTCGTGCGCCGCGGCGAACGCGAGGATGTCCAGGGCCAGCCGGGGGTCCGCGGGCGGCCGGTAGGTCTCGATCAGGCGGTAGTCGTTGCGGACGATCGGCAGCAGGTAGTCGACCAGTTCCTGGTGCTCGAAGACCGCAGCGTCGGTTCCGCCCAGGGAACGCAGCGCGTCGAGGAAGCGCTGGCGGCCGTACGTGTGCACCGCGCTGGGGCGGATCGCCGCCGGCGCGGGACGCGCCGAGACGACCAGCCGCCGGACCAGCCCCGGCCGGCGCGAGAGCAGCCGGCGGGCCGTCTCGTAGGCCACGGCCCCGCCCATGCTGTGGCCGAACAGCACCAGCGGCGCCGCCGCCCGGCCGGCCACCGCGGCACTGGCCTGCCAGCCAGCCGCCTGCTCGCCGATCGCGGCGGCGACCCCGTCGGCCAGCCGGTCCATCGAGTCGACGAGCGGCTCGCCGCCGCGGGTCTCCCGGCCAGGGTAGGCGACCAGCCACACCTCGAACTCGGCCGGGAAGTGGCCGGCCCAGGCCCAGTACCCGTTGGCCGTGCCGCCCGCGTGCGGGAAGACGACGACCCGGCAGCGCGCGTCCTGGCGACGCTCGCGGCAGCGCAGCCAGGCCGACGCCGCCGCTGGCTGGGCGGGGGCGCCGCCGGCCGAAACCGTCCGCTTCACAGGTCCTCCACGTGGGGCCGAAACCGGGTGCACCGACGCGACGGGCGGGGCCGGGCCACGCCGGCCCCGCGGTCCGCCCCTACTCGATCCGCGCGCGCAGCAGCTTCTTGTCGATCTTGCCGATCGCGGTCAGCGGCAGCGCGTCGACGACGGCCAGCCGGTCCGGCAGCCGGAACCGGGCCACGCCGCGCTCGAGGAGCCAGGCGCGCGCCCCGGCCAGCGTCAGCTCCGCCCCCGGCTCGAGGACGACGACCGCGCAGACGCTCTCCCCGAGGGTCTCGTCCGGCCGCCCGCCGCCCGCGGGCGGCCGGGCCCCCCGGGGGCCGCCGCGCGGGGGCGCCGCCACCCCCCCCGCCGGGG
>JADGHD010000457.1 GCA_019689615.1 Frankia sp.
GGGAAGGACGGCTGGGACAGGGGCTGGGACAAGGGCTGGGACCGCGGGAAGGACGGCTGGGGCTGGTAGCCGCCGGCTCCACGGCGTTCCACCACGGCGGCCTGGCCGGTGACCAGCCGGCGGCCCCGGCGGGCGGCGTCTCACGGTGGCGTGGGGCGCCGCCCGTTCACGTCCGCCGCCGCCAGACGGGGCGCACGCCGCCGTCAACGGGCCGCGGCGGCGGGGATCGCGACGTGGCAGCGGGCGGTCAGCTCGGGCAGGGTGCCGGCCGGGCCGTAGAGGTCACCGGCGGCGAACCGGCAGCCCTCGCGGACGAGCTGCCCGGCCTGCGCGAGCTGGTCGACGCCGGTCGCCACCACGGTGACCCCGAGCGTGTGGGCGGCCAGCAGCACGGCGCGCTGCAGCCCCGCCGTCCGCGCCACCACCACCGCCCGCGCCTCGTCCTGGCCCAGAGGAAGGCCGGCGGCTGGCCCGCCGGTGGTGTCGGCCGGCCCCATGGGCGCCCCGCCCGGTTCGCGCGGCTCGTCCGGGGTGGGCAGCAGGCAGGGGTCCAGCGTGAACATCTGCACGGGCAGGGACCGCAGCACGGCGACCGAGTGCCGCGGGCCGCCGACCCCGGCGAGTGCCAGCCGGATGCCGCGGCGGGTGATGCGGGTGAGCACCGGCACGGCGGCCTGAAGGTTCAGCGCCGCCCCCGTCTCGCTCAGGGCCAGGACCAGCGCCCTGGGCGGCAGCCCGTGCTCGGCGAGCAGCGCCGCCACCTCGATGTCGAGCGACTCCTGGGCCGTCTGCTCCGGACAGATCGTGACCAGGGCGGTCAGCTCGTTCCCCGCGGCCCATGCGGCGGCCAGGTCGGCGCAGGCCCGGCGCAGCACGACCGCGCCGAGCGGGACCGAAAGCCCCGCCTCCCGCGCGCAGCCGAGCAGGCCGTCCTGGCCGAGCTCGGCCAGCACCGGGTGCTGCCGGTACGGGATCGTCGCGACCGCGACCGTGCGGCCGGTGCGCAGGTTCACGACCGGCTGGTAGACGACGTCGAGGTGCCCGCCGGCCTCGTCCCCGCGCAGGGCCCTGGCCAGGTAGCTGGACAGCACCGACGGCGCGTCCGGGGTGGCCAGCTCCGGCCGGTAGACGACCACGGCGCCCTTGCCGCGCCGCTTGGCCTCGTACATCGCCAGGTCGGCCCGGGCGAGCAGGGTGTCGTCGCTGATCGAGCCGTCGACGAGCCCGCTCGCGTCCTGCGGGCCGGTCATCACCATGCCGATGCTGGCCCGGATCGTGCGCGGCTGGCCGGCGAGCACGCACGGGGCGCCCAGCGTGGTGCGCACCCGCTGCGCGACGGCGGCCGGGTCCTCCTCCGGCCAGTCCGCCAGCAGCACCGCGAACTCGTCGCCGCCGAGCCGGGCGACGGTGTCGCCGGAGCGCACCTGGCTGCGCAGCCGCCCGGCGACGATGCGCAGCAGCAGGTCGCCGGCCTCGTGGCCGAGCGTGTCGTTGATCCGCTTGAAGTCGTCGAGGTCGCAGTAGAGCAGCGTGACCGGGGTTCCGTCGCGCACCGACCGCTCGATCGCCGCCCGCAGCCGCTCGGCGAACAGCGTCCGGTTGGCCAGCCCCGTCAGCGGGTCGTGCAGCGCCTGGTGGCGCAGCTGCCGCTGGCCCTCCAGGAACCGGGTGAGCAGCCGGGTGTTCTCGGCCAGCGTCAGCATCTGCCGCACCAGCGTCAGCACGAGCAGCACGACCAGCACGGCGAGCTCAGGGCCCGCGACGGCCCCCTTGGTGGCGAGCCTCGCGGCGATCACGAGGCCGGCCGCGACCGGCGCGACGTAGGGCGGGGAGAACGTGCGCAGCCACAGCGCCAGCGCGCCGGCCTCGGTCGGCGGGCCGGGGCGGCGCCGCGGCGCGAGGAGCGCCAGCCCGTTCATCGCCCAGCCCGCGGCGAGGACCACCGCCGCGTACACGGCCAGCCGCCCGCTGCCCACGTGGGCGACAGAGAGCATCCCGTTGCCGAAAGCCAGCGCGAGGACGCCCACGATCAGCAGCCCCAGCGCGGCCGGTGCCCGGGAGGCCCGCGTGGTGAGGATGAGCACGGCGATCGCCAGCACGGCGAGATCACCGACCGCGGCCACCACCGGTATCGCGAACCGGTAGGGGTCCAGGGTCTGCTCGTCGAGGATGCCCCGCAGGGCCACCTCCCAGGCGAGCACGCCGGCGGCGCCCACGAGGATCAGGCTGTCCAGCCCGGCCAGCAGGTACCAGACGCGCTCACCCGTCGCCCCCAGCCCCGGATGGCGCCCACGGCCGGGCCGGCGTGGCCGCAGCCATGGCCGACCGCCGCGGCCGCCCGTGGCCTGTGGCGCTGCCCGCTCCGGCGCTGGCGGCGGGCCGCGGCCAGCCGCCTCGTGGTGGCGCCCGTCCCCGGCGGCGCTCTCGGCGCGGCTGGGGACGCGCCCGGTGCCCGGGGAGCCGGCGGTGTCGTCCTCGCGGAACGACCCGACCGGGTCGGTGGGCAACGCCAGCAGGGCGGCGATCAGCAGGACGTCGACGACGACGAGCCAGGCCACGCCGAGCAGGGATGCCGGCAGCCCGGTCTCGCCGGCCCAGACCGTCCCGGTGTTCGCGGCGGTGCCCGCCGTCAGCACCGCGGCCGCCACGGCGACGACGAGCCGCCAGGGCCGCTCGTCCGGCGGCACCCGGCGGCTCGTCAGCAGCGCCGTCACGCTGGCAGCGCCGAGCTGGGCGGTCAGCACCGTCCAGGCCACCGGCTCGGCCACCCGCGTCGGCAGCGTCGCGGTCGCCACGACCAGGGCGCCCACCATCACCGCTGCGGCGGCGCCGGCGCGCCAGAACACCCGCCGGCTGACCGGCCCCCGCCAGTAGCCGCGGGGCTGGGCCGCGGGCGTGGCGGGGCCGGGGCGCGCCTCGGGCGCAGCGGCGCGCGGGCGGGACGTCGGCACGCTGCCGCGGCGCCTGGCAGGGAAGTGTCGGCCCATTGTTCACCTCCCCAGCCGTCCTTAACGTACCGCGTCCGAATGGTTTCCTACCGTGTTCACCCGGCGTAGGATGCCGATCAGGGAAGGCTTCCCGCAGGATGGTGGGATCGTCCGGCTCGGTATGGTTCGGCAGGGATTCCGGCAGTCGGCGAGGGGGGAGAGGCGTCACGTGGGTTCCGTTGCGGGGTCGGGTGAGCTGGGCGTACGCCTCCTGGACCCGGACGGTGCCCCGGTGTCCCATCCCGAGTTCGCGCCGCGTCTCGGCATCGAGGAGCTCAAGAGCTGCTACACCGCGATGCTGCGGGCCCGGCTGATGGACGAGACCGCGATGGCCCTGCAGCGCCAGGGCGAGCTGGTGCTGTGGATCCCGCTGCGCGGCCAGGAGGCGGCGCAGATCGGGTCGGTCCGCGCGGCCAGCCCCGCTGACTTCCTGTTCCCCAGCTACCGCGAGCACGCGGTGGCCTGGGACCGCGGCCTGCCGCCGGTCGCCGTGCTGGCCCTGCTGCGCGGCCTGACCCACGGCGGCTGGGACCCCCGCGCGTACAACTTCGCCAACTACGCCCTGGTGCTCGCCTCGCAGACGCTGCACGCCGTCGGGTACGCCCTCGGCATGCGCCTCGACCAGCGCCGCGGCCTGCTGCCGCCCCCGGCCACGGCGGTCGGCCCGGCCGGCGCCGCCGGCGCGGCGGACGCAACCGGCCCGGCCGACGGCACAGCCGCCGGCGGCGCGGTGCTGGTCTACCTCGGCGACGGGGCGATGAGCCAGGGCGACGCGAACGAGGCGTTCGTCTGGGCGGCCAGCTTCGCCGCTCCGGTGGTCTTCTTCTGCACCAACAACCAGTGGGCGATCTCGACCCCGGCCGCCCGCCAGTCGCCGATCCCGCTCGCCGAACGGGCCCGCGGCTTCGGCTTCCCCGGGGTCCGGGTCGACGGCAACGACGTGCTGGCCGTGCACGCGGTCACCGCCTGGGCGCTCGAACGGGCGCGTGCCGGCGCCGGCCCCGCGCTCGTCGAGGCCTATACCTACCGGATGGGCCCACACACCAGCTCCGACGACCCCACCCGCTACCGCCCAGCCGCCGAGCTCGACCAGTGGCGGGCGCTCGACCCGCTCGACCGGGTCGCCCGGGCGCTGGCGCCGGCCTGCGACCAGGACTGGTTCGCCGAGCAGCAGGCGGCGGCCGAGGCGGCCGCGGCCGCGCTGCGCGCCGAGTGCCTGGCCCTGCCCGACCCACCGGCCGACGCGTTCTTCGACGACGTGCTGGTGGCGCAGACCGAGGAAGCCCGCGCCCAGCGGGGCTGGTTCCGGGACTACCAGGAGTCGTTCCAGGTATGAGCGCGTCGACCATGGACACCGGCCTGCCGGCCGCCACCCCGCTGCCCGACTGCCCCCCGGAGCCGGCG
>JADGHD010000458.1 GCA_019689615.1 Frankia sp.
ATCCCGCCGCGGCCCCCGCCCGGCGTCGGCGCTCACGCGGCCCCGCCCCGAGGCGCCGCCGCGTGGCCGACACCAACAGGCGTCCCCGTCGGCGGGTGGCCGACGCCATCAGGCGCCCCTGTCGGCGGATGGCCGACACCAACACGCGTGGCCGTCGGCGCGGCCGCAGGCTGGCGGCGTGGGCAGCCGACGCCCGCGGGAGCGCGGAGACGTTGCCAGCAGCGGCTCCGGTCGGTTGTGGGCATGGGTCACGCTCCCGGGTGTCACGACGGCGGTGCGCGCCCACGATCGCGCCGGAGCCCGCCGCCGTCGACCGGGGCTGTAGATCGCAAACGCCGTTGCGCAACCGGTCGCCGCGCCACGGCCGGTGGGCCTGGTGATCGGTCGCCTGGGCCGTCACACCGCATCCGACCAGCCCGTTCGTAGCCCGCGCTGGTGTGTCGCGGCGGTGGGCGGGCCGTGGCGAGTCAGGATGAGCCCGAAGCGAGCGTGTACGTGCAAGCGCGCGGAGTACTCGCCAGGGCGCGAACCGGGGGTGTGGCCAGGGCGCGGGGTCGAGGTGGAGAGACGCATGGCGGTGCTGGCGGCGGACGGGCGCCGCGCTGGCGGGCTGCTGGCGGCGCTCGCCATGGCGGTTACGGCGGTCGCCGCCGTGCCCACGCCCGCGCGGGCTGCCGGGCTGTTCGCGCCGCCGCTCACCTACCTCGCCGGGTCAGGCCCCACCGACATCACCTCCGGTGACCTGACCGGGGACGGAGTCGACAGCCTGGTGGTCGCCAACGCCGGCGATGGGACCGTGTCCGTGCTGCTGGCCAACGGCGACGGCACGTTCGGGCCGCCGCTGCCGTTCCCCGCCGGGCCGGGGGCGTCCGGGGTGCGGATCACCGACCTGAACGGGGACGACCTGCCGGACCTGGTCACCGCCAACCAGTTCGACGCCACCGTGTCGGTGCTGCTCGGCGCCGGCGACGCGGCGTTCGGTCCCCCGGTGCCCTATCCGGCCGGGTGGGGCCCGGCGGCGGTGGCGGTGAGCGATCTCGACGCGGACGGCGCGGTGGACGTGGCCGTCGCCAACGAGTTCGACGGCACGGTCGGGGTGCTGCTGGGCACCGGCGACGGCACGCTGCGGCCCACCGAGCTCCTCCCGTCCGGGGCCAGCCCGTCCTCGGTGGACGTTGCCGACTTCGACGGCGACGACAACCTCGACCTGGCCGTAGCCAACGCCGGGAACGCCACCGTGTCGGTGCTGCTCGGCAGCGGCGACGGCACGTTCGGCCCGCCGCGGCCGCACCTGACCGGGCCGGGCCCGTACGACGTGTCCGGCGGCGACCTCACCGGGGACAGCATCCCGGAGCTCGCGGTCCCCAACGACGGGAACGGCACGGTGTCGGTCCTGCTCGGCATCGGCGACGGCGCCTTCGCCCCCGCCCGGCCCTACCTGACCGGGCCGGGCCCGTCCGCGGTGACGACCGGCGACTTCAACGGCGACGACATCCTCGACGTGGCGGTCGGCAATGCCGGGAACGCGACGGTCGCGGTGCTGCTCGGCAACGGCGACGGCACCTTCGCGGCCCCGCTGCTCCACCCCACCGGTCCGGGCACGTCCGCGCTGACGACGGGCGACTTCAACGGCGACGGGCGGGACGACATCGCCGCCGCCAACCAGTTCAACGCCACGGTGACCGTGCTGCTCTCGGCCGCTGACGGGGCCGGGGGCACACCGGCCCAGGCCGCCGGGCCGGCCGCCGGCGCCGGCGGGTGCGCGGACCCCTGACCTCGGCCACCAGGCCCGCGCCGTGGGGTGGGCCCGGCCGGCCCCGGGCGAGCGGGCCGAGGCCGGCGGCTGCGAGACTGCGGCCATGCCAGCCGACCTGTCCCCGCTTCCCGTGGCCAGCCGCCCCGACCTGCTCGCCGAGCCGGTGGCGGCGGCGCTCGCCGAGCTCGACCTGCCGGGCCCCGTGGAGGTCGCCCCGATCGACCCGGAGCTGGCCGACACCGCCGCGTTCTGCGAGGCCTACGGCATGCGCCTCGCCGAGTCGGCGAACTGCGTGATCGTCGCCGGCAGGCGCGGGTCGGAGGTCCGCCACGCCGCGTGCGTCGTGCTGGCGACCACCCGGGCGGACATCAACGGGCTGGTCCGGCGCTGGCTCGGCGCGCGCAAGGTCTCGTTCGCGCCCCGCGAGGAGGCCGTGCGCGCCACCGGGATGGAGTTCGGCGGCATCACCCCGATCGGCCTGCCCGCCGACTGGCCGGTCCTGGTCGACGCGGCCGTGGTGGCCGCACCCCGGGTCGTGATCGGCAGCGGCCTGCGCCGCTCGAAGATCCTGGTCCCCGGCAAGGCGCTGGCCGCCCTCCCAGCCGCCGAGCCCCTGGAGAGCCTCGGCCTGCCGGCCTGACCAGCCGTCGCCGCCGGCCCGGCACCGCGCCTGCTCCCGTCGCCCGGGAAATGGCGTCCGCCACCGGCCCCGCGGCCCGGACGAGGTTGTCCGGCCGGATAGCGTCGACGGTGCCGGATGGGCCGGCTGCTGGCCGGCGCGAGTGACGGGCGGGTGGATGCCGATGGGAGCCGACCGGAGGACGACGGCGGACGACGCCGGCGACGACGCGGCGCCGGAGGTGCTGCGGGCGGCCGGGGTCGACCTCGTCCGGGGCGGGCGGCACCTGTTGCGCGGGGTCGACCTGACCGTGCGCGCCGGTGAGCACTGGACCCTGCTCGGGCCCAACGGCGCGGGCAAGAGCACGCTGCTCGCGCTGCTCGGCGCGGTGATCCACCCGAGCAGGGGCACGATGCACGTGCTGGGGCGCCAGCTCGGCCGGGTCGACGTCCGCAGGCTGCGCGAGCACATCGGGCACATCAACCCGCGCCACCCGCTGCTGTCGCCGCTGACGGTCCGCGAGGTGGTCCTCACCGGCGCCACCGGCACGGTCGACCTGGTTCCCCGCTGGTCACCGTCGCCGGAGCAGGAGCGCGACGCCGACGAGCTGATCGATCTGCTCGGGATCGCCGACATCCGCGACGCCCGCTGGCCCACCCTCTCCCAGGGCGAGCGCGGCCGGGCGCTGATCGCCCGCGCGCTGATGTCCCGCCCGTCGCTGCTGCTGCTCGACGAGCCGACGACCGGGCTCGACGTCGCCGCCCGCGAGCAGCTGCTGACCAGCCTCGACGACCTGCGCCGCGAGCAGCCGGACCTGGCGAGCGTGCTGGTGACGCACCACCTGGAGGAGATCCCGGCCAGCTCCACCCACGCGGTGCTGCTGCGTGCCGGCGAGGTCGTCGCCTCCGGGGCGGTCGACGACGTGATCACCACGGAGCGCGTCAGCGAGTGCTTCGGGCACCCGATCCGGGTCGCCCGCCTCGAGGGCCGCTTCGTCGCCCGCGCCCAGCCGGGCCGTTCGCTGGCCCGCCACCCCCGCTGAGCGCGGCCCCGCGGGGCGCGGGGCTATGGGCTCGCGGGCTGCGGCGGCGCGTCGGCCGGCGGGCCATCGCCGGAGGTGATCCAGGCGCGCAGGTAGCTGATCTCGCTCGGGGACAGCTCCATCCGCGCGTTCTGGCAGAGCACGACGGCGTTGTCGGCGAACGCGTCGGCGAGGGTGCGCGCGGTGTCGCCAGGGCGCGGCGGCCGGCCGGCGTAGAGCAGGCCGTTGAGGACGAAGTTCACCGCGCCGCGGCCGATGTGCTCGCCGCGGTCGACGCAGCGGTCGCGCACCGCCCGGGACGTGGCGGTCCGGTTGAACCCGTTCGCCTCCACCTCGGCGGCCAGCTCCTCGAACATCGCCCGGAACTCCTTCGAGCTCAGCCGGGGGATGTCGGTGACCTGCGAGATCCGGTTGATCAGCTCGGCCTGCGGGCTGAGCGGGCCGGGCTGCCCGGAGGCGGCGGCGCCGTTGCGCGGCGGGCTGTGCCGGCGGGGGTCGTAGATGTACTCCGGCGCCGCCGAGATCGCGAGCCCCGGCAGGTCGACGATGGCCAGCAGCTTCTTGAACGAGCCGGTGCCGGCCCACCCGTCGGTGGCCGCCGGCCCGAGCCGGGCCCGCACGGCCTGCGCGGCGGACGCGAGCGTGATCGGCCGGTCGGCGGCGCCCACCAGCTCCCGGACCTCGGCCGCGATCACCCGCCGCAGCTGCCCCTCGCTGCGCCAGGCCGCCGCGGGCGTGGCCGGCGTCCCCCCGCTGGCCGGGGCGGCGGCCCCGGACACCCCGCCGGTCGACGTGCCCGGCGGCGCCGGGAGCGGCCCGGGCCCCGCGGGCGTCCCCTCCGGCTGCGCGCACGGCCCCGCCGACTCGGCCCGGCCCGCATCCGGTGGCGCCGGCCGCGGCCCTGGCGGGGGTGCCGGCCCCGCCGACGGCGCCGGGGTCCCGACCGGGTTGGCC